>NZ_JBFUBR010000015.1:0-132844 GCF_056405655.1 Pseudomonas sp. P1_F7 | reverse complement strand
CCCGTTAAGGTTTACGCCGCCAGTCTCTCCTTCGCGACTGGCGACCGGTAGTCGTTGTAGCTGCTCTCCTTCGCGATGTTGCAGCGCTATGTCTCGCGCTACAACATCAGCAGGCCTCACAGCTACAACGACTACCGGTCGCCAGTCGCGAAGGAGAGACTGGCGGCGTAAACCTTAACGGGTGTCCAAGATTACTTGACCAGTTCAAGCTCGCTCCTACAGGGAATTGCAACAGGCAATAAAAAGCCCCGAGGCTTTCACGTCGGGGCTTTTGGATTTTGCAACTCAGTGCTTAGTGATGCTCACGCGTCGCACGGAATTTCACGTCCGGCCAGCGCTCTTCCATCAGGGCCAGGTTGACCCGCGTAGGCGCGAGGTAGGTCAGGTGACCACCGCCGTCCAGTGCGAGGTTTTCCACAGCCTTGTTGGAGAATTCCTCAAGCTTCTTCTTGTCGCTGCATTCGATCCAGCGCGCGGAATAAACGGTGATCGGCTCGTAGGAGCACTCGACCTTGTATTCCTCTTTCAAGCGGCTGGCGACCACATCGAACTGCAGCACACCGACGGCGCCGAGGATGATGTCGTTGCTGCGCTCCGGGAAGAACACCTGGGTCGCGCCTTCTTCGGCCAATTGCTGCAAGCCTTGGCGCAGTTGCTTGGATTTCAGCGGATCTTTCAAACGCACGCGGCGGAACAGTTCCGGGGCGAAGTGCGGGATACCGGTGAAGCCCAGGACTTCGCCTTCGCTGAAGGTGTCGCCGATCTGGATGGTGCCGTGGTTGTGCAGGCCGATGATGTCGCCGGCAAAGGCTTCTTCCAGTTGCTCACGCTCGGAGGAGAAGAAGGTCAGCGCGTCGCCGATGCGCACGTCCTTGCCGGTGCGCACGTGGCGCATCTTCATGCCTTTTTCGTACTTGCCGGAGCAGATACGCATGAAGGCGATGCGATCGCGGTGTTTCGGGTCCATGTTCGCCTGGATCTTGAAGATGAAGCCCGAGAACTTCTCTTCCACCGGCTCTACGGTGCGTTCGTTGGCTACGCGTGCCAGTGGACGCGGCGCCCAGTCCACAACGGCGTCGAGGACGTGGTCGACACCGAAGTTGCCCAGTGCCGTACCGAAGAACACCGGGGTCAGTTGGCCGTCAAGGAACTCCTGCTGATTGAACTCGTGACAGGCGCCCTGCACCAGTTCCAGCTGCTCGATGAAGCGCTCGTACTCATCACCCAGATGCGCACGGGCTTCATCGGAATCAAGTTTCTCGATGATCTTGGTTTCGGTGCGTTCGTGGCCGTGACCGGCGGTGTACACGATGATGTAGTCATCGGCGAGGTGATACACGCCTTTGAAATCACGGTAGCAACCAATCGGCCAGGTGATCGGCGCAGCCTTGATCTTGAGGACGGCTTCGATTTCGTCGAGCAGTTCGATCGGGTCGCGAATGTCACGGTCGAGTTTGTTGATGAAGCTGACGATCGGCGTGTCACGCAGACGGCAGACGTCCATCAGGGCGATGGTCCGTGGCTCTACACCTTTACCGCCGTCGAGAACCATCAACGCCGAGTCCACCGCCGTCAGGGTGCGGTAGGTATCTTCGGAGAAGTCTTCGTGGCCCGGGGTGTCGAGCAGGTTGATCATGTGTTCGCGATACGGGAACTGCATGACCGACGTGGTAATGGAGATACCACGCTGCTTTTCCATTTCCATCCAGTCGGAGGTGGCATGGCGATCGGATTTACGAGATTTCACCGTACCGGCTACCGCAATCGCCTTGCCCATCAGCAAGAGCTTCTCGGTGATGGTGGTCTTACCGGCATCGGGGTGGGAAATAATGGCGAAAGTGCGGCGTTTCGCGACTTCGGCGGCCTGTTTGGTCATGGGAAATCGCCTGGCAGGTGATTCAAAAAAGGGCGCAGATTATAGCCCAAGTTGATCCAAGAACCGAACCGTTGAGCATATTAGGGGTGGCCAAATGCTGCCGCAGATGGGAACCTTTTAAAGCACGGAGACGTCCACTCCCCCGTTACGACCACTCGTCGGGGGCCTGAAACACCTGCAATTCGGCCTGACGAGGCTGTGCTCATGGCTCGATTGCACGCTGCTTTGCCGGCCTGCTCGAGCTGCTTCTCGCGACATTTTTTCGGCAGCCAAGCAAGGCGTTGCCACACGAAAGAGTGTTCGCCGACTGAAAAAAGGAGTCCGCCTGTGGCTATCCACTATGGCAAAGGGCTGATAGGAGGCGCGCTGGTAATCGCCCTTCTGGCCCTGCTGATCCAATGGATCGGCATCAACACGATCGAACACTACCGCGACGATTTGTTGTTTTACCTGCAAGCTCATTTGATTCTCGTCCTCGCTTCCCTGCTGGCCGCCCTTGTCGTGGGCATCCCCGCCGGCATCCTCCTCAGCCGCCCGTCCATGGTCGGTCGCGCTGAACGCTTCATGCAGCTCTTCAATATCGGCAACACCGTTCCGCCTCTGGCTGTCCTGGCCATCACCCTGGGCATCCTCGGCATCGGCAGCGGCCCCGCCATCTTCGCCCTGTTCCTCGCCTCCTTGCTGCCCATCGTGCGCAACACCTATGAAGGTCTGAAGAACGTTCAGGGCTCGCTCAAGGAAGCTGCCGTCGGCATCGGCATGACCCCGCACCAGGTGCTGTGGAAAGTCGAACTGCCGAACGCCATGCCGATCATAATCGGTGGTGTGCGCGTGGCGTTGGCGATCAACGTCGGGACGGCGCCGCTGGCGTTCCTGATCGGCGCCAACAGTCTTGGCAGCCTGATCTTCCCCGGCATTGCCCTGAACAATCAGCCGCAGTTGCTGCTCGGTGCCGCATGCACCGCGTTACTGGCCCTGTTGCTGGATGGCGTGGTCACACTCAGCAGTCGCCTCTGGCTCGAACGCGGCTTGCGCCCGTCTTAAGCCTCGGCAAAGGAATCGTCATGAAAACTTCAAGCTTTTTACTAGGCTGCGTCCTGCTGTGCGCAGGTTTTGCCCAAGCCGCTGACAAACCCTTGATCCGCATCGGCGCCCGGGTGTTCACCGAACAGACCCTGCTGGCGGAAATCACTTCGCAGTACCTGCGCACCAAGGGTTACGAGGTGCAAGTGACCGGCGGCCTGGGCAGCAATCTGGCCCGCAGCGCCCACGAAAGTGGCCAGCTGGACATGCTCTGGGAATACACCGGCGTTTCGCTGGTGGCCTACAACCATGTCACTGAAAAACTCGACAGCGAACAGTCCTACGCACGAGTAAAAGAACTCGACGCGAAAAAAGGCCTGGTCTGGCTCACCGCGTCGAAATTCAGCAACACCTACGCCCTCGCCCTGCCGAAGAACGTCGCCGACCAATACCCGCACATCAACACCATCAGTGAGCTGAACACGGTGCTGCGCAAGGAAGCCGAGACCAACAACCTGGTGGCGCTGGATACCGAGTTCGCCAACCGTTCGGACGGTCTGGATGGCATGGTCAAGCTCTACGGCATGAACCTGACCCGCAAGAATATCCGGCAGATGGATGCAGGCCTGGTCTACACCGCGCTGCGTAACGGGCAGGTGTTTGCCGGCCTGGTCTACACCACCGACGGTCGTCTCAACGCCTTCAAGCTGAAGCTGCTGGAAGACGACAAGCATTACTTCCCGGACTACACCGCCGCACCGGTGGTGCGTCAGGCCTACATCGATGCGCATCCGCAATTGGCCGCACAGCTCAAGCCGCTGGCTGAATTGTTCGACGACAACACCATGCGCGAACTCAACGCGCGGGTCGACGTCGAGCACCAAAGTCCTTCAGCCGTTGCCGCCGATTTTCTGCGCCAGCACCCGATCAATTAAGGAGGAAAAGCCATGGAATTCCTGAACGCCTTTTCCCATCTCGACTGGCCATTGGTCTTACACCTGACGTGGCAACACATCACCCTGGTCGGCATCGCCGTGAGCCTGGCAATTCTGGTCGGCGTGCCGCTGGGCATCCTGATGACCCGCTTCCCGACCCTCGCCGGTCCGTTGCAAGCCAGCGCCACTGTGCTGCTGACCGTGCCGTCGATTGCCCTGTTCGGCCTGCTGCTGCCGTTCTACTCCAAATTCGGTCAGGGCCTCGGGCCGATGCCGGCGATTACCGCGGTTTTCCTGTACTCGCTACTGCCGATCATGCGTAACACCTACCTGGCCCTGACCAACGTCGAACCGGGCATCCGCGAAGCCGCGCGCGGCATCGGCATGACCTTCGGCCAGCGCCTGCGCATGGTCGAACTGCCCATCGCCGTGCCGGTGATCCTCGCCGGTGTGCGCACCGCCGTGGTGATGAACATCGGCGTCATGACCATCGCTGCCACCATTGGCGCCGGCGGCCTCGGCGTACTCATCCTCGCTTCCATCAGCCGCAGCGACATGTCGATGCTGATTGTCGGCGCCGTGCTGGTCAGCCTGCTGGCCATCATCGCCGACCTCGCTCTGCAAGTGCTGCAACGCTCGCTGACTCCAAAAGGACTCCTGAAATGATCGAACTTCAAAACCTCAGCAAGACCTTCCAAAGCAACGGCAAAGATGTGAAAGCCGTGGACTCGGTGAGCCTGACCGTCAATGAAGGCGAAATCTGCGTGTTCCTCGGGCCATCGGGTTGCGGCAAAAGCACCACGCTGAAAATGATCAACCGCCTGATCAAACCGACCTCGGGCAAGATCCTGATCAACGGCGAAGACACCACCGGCCTCAACGAAGTGACGCTGCGGCGCAACATTGGCTACGTGATCCAGCAGATTGGTTTGTTCCCGAACATGACCATCGAAGAGAACATCGTCGTGGTGCCGAAACTGCTCGGCTGGGACAAGCAGAAATGCCACGACCGCGCCCGCGAGTTGATGAGCATGATCAAGCTCGAACCCAAGCAATACCTGCATCGTTATCCACGAGAATTGTCCGGTGGTCAGCAACAACGGATCGGCGTGATTCGCGCACTGGCGGCAGATGCGCCGTTGCTGTTGATGGATGAACCCTTCGGCGCGGTCGACCCGATCAACCGCGAGATGATCCAGAACGAATTCTTCGAGATGCAGCGGGCCCTGAACAAGACTGTGATCATGGTCAGCCATGACATCGACGAGGCGATCAAGCTCGGCGACAAGATCGCGATCTTCCGCGCCGGCAAGCTGCTGCAAATCGATCATCCGGACACGTTGCTCGCGCACCCGGCGGATGAATTTGTCAGCAACTTCGTCGGCCAGGACAGCACGCTGAAACGCCTGCTGCTGGTGAAAGCCGAAGACGCGGCGGACAACGCACCTTCCGTCAGCCCGCAAACCCCGGTGGCCGAAGCACTGGAGTTGATGGACGAGCATGACCGACGCTACGTGGTGGTCACTTGTACCGAGAATAAAGCCCTGGGATACGTGCGTCGTCGCGACCTGCACCGTCAGACCGGCACCTGCGCGCAATACCAACGCGAGTTCAACGCCACGGCGGCGTACGACGAACATTTGCGCATCCTGCTGTCGCGCATGTACGAGTTCAATCGGGCGTGGTTGCCGGTAATGGATGCCGAGCGGGTGTTCCTCGGCGAGGTCACGCAGGAGTCGATTGCGGCGTATCTGAGTTCCGGACGTTCGCGGGGGATGAAGACCAATATCATCTCGCCAGCCGAGGCGGTGGTCGCCTGATAGCTCACATTACCCGGTAAAAATACAAAACCTGTGGGAGCGAGCTTGCTCGCGATGGCGCCATTTCAGGCAACTACGATGCTGGCTGTGAAAATGTCATCGCGAGCAGGCTCACTCCTACAAGTTCTGTGCGATTTTCTAGTGATTCGCAGGCCGGAAAAAAATATCAACAGTAGCGTCTGCAAAAGCTATCCACAAACACGCTCTGAAATAGTCAAATCCCCTCTTAGCCTACCTTTTCTCGGCCAACGTCGCCGATTTTGACGCTATCGTAGTTACTAGCGACTTGGCGTACAAAAGCGTCGAACGTGCAGGTATTTTTAACACTTCATAAATCTTCGGGAACATCCGACTGTCATCTGAGTCGGTTACAAAGAGTGATGCCCGCAACGCGCGTCAGAAGAGTGCAAAAACGCGACATTTTTTGTTGATCTCAAGCCCCTCACGCCCTAAAGTTCGCGCCGAACGTCCATGCTGGAAACGATCCATCCGGCTCAAGTACTGACGACGAGACAGCAAGGCCAAGGGAAAGCTGCACTTCCCATGGCCTTTTTGCTTTCGGCGACATGCCTTGGGAAGTAGGCGAACCAAAGTGGGGATACGGAGGACGTTCATTTGCACCCATTGATTACTAACGTTTGCCAGTAGGAGCTCCCAGGTATGTCGATCCAGGTCGAAGACTATTTCGCGCGCGAAACCTTTCAGAAAATGAAGGCGTTCGCCGACAAACAGGAAACCCCGTTCGTGGTGATCGACACCGCGATGATCAGCCAGGCCTATGACGACCTGCGCGCCGGTTTCGAATTCGCCAAGGTCTACTACGCGGTCAAGGCCAACCCGGCCGTCGAGATCATCGACCTGCTCAAAGAGAAAGGCTCGAGCTTCGACATCGCCTCGATCTATGAACTGGACAAAGTGCTTGATCGCGGCGTCAGCGCCGACCACATCAGCTACGGCAACACCATCAAGAAGTCCAAGGACATCCGCTACTTCTACGAG
The DNA here is from genome assembly GCF_056405655.1 of Pseudomonas sp. P1_F7. Classification (NCBI taxonomy): domain Bacteria; kingdom Pseudomonadati; phylum Pseudomonadota; class Gammaproteobacteria; order Pseudomonadales; family Pseudomonadaceae; genus Pseudomonas; species Pseudomonas sp. P1_F7. The sequence goes on along the minus strand of NZ_JBFUBR010000015.1, from coordinate 126,191 downwards.
AAGGGCGTGCGTTTGTTTGCCACCGACTCCGAAGCCGACCTGCGCAACATCGCCAAGGCCGCACCGGGATCGAAAGTCTACGTACGTATCCTGACCGAAGGCTCGACCACTGCCGACTGGCCACTGTCGCGCAAATTCGGCTGCCAGACCGACATGGCCATGGACCTGCTGATCCTTGCCCGCGACCTGGGCCTGGTGCCTTACGGCATCTCCTTCCACGTTGGTTCGCAACAGCGCGACATCAGCGTCTGGGACGCAGCGATCGCCAAGGTCAAAGTGATCTTCGAGCGTTTGAAAGAAGAAGACGGCATCCACCTGAAGCTGATCAACATGGGCGGCGGCTTCCCGGCCAACTACATCACCCGCACCAACAGCCTGGAAACCTACGCCGAAGAAATCATTCGCTTCCTGAAGGAAGACTTCGGTGACGACCTGCCGGAAATCATCCTCGAGCCGGGCCGTTCGTTGATCGCCAACGCCGGCATCCTGGTTAGCGAAGTGGTACTGGTCGCGCGTAAATCCCGTACCGCGGTAGAGCGTTGGGTGTACACGGATGTGGGCAAGTTCTCCGGCCTGATCGAAACCATGGACGAAGCCATCAAGTTCCCGATCTGGACCGAGAAAAAGGGCGAGATGGAAGAAGTGGTCATCGCCGGCCCTACCTGCGACAGCGCCGACATCATGTACGAAAACTACAAGTACGGCCTACCGCTGAACCTGGCCATCGGTGATCGCCTGTACTGGCTGTCGACCGGTGCGTACACCACCAGCTACAGCGCCGTCGAATTCAATGGCTTCCCGCCGCTGAAGTCGTTCTACGTATAAATACTGCGTAGGAAACAAAAAGCCCATGACGACTCATGGGCTTTTTTTTGCGTCGAACTTGCGCGCCATCATCAATAACCCATCGGCCATGTTCTTGACCTCAACAAGTGGATGTTCAACAAGCGTCAGCAGGTAATTTGTGCGCATGCATACTGATCGAGCATGATTGCGCAGCAGTCCCCTGCGCGCATCCCCCAACAAATACTGCAGTCGATAGCAAAAATCGTTGAGGTTATCTACCGCACAAGCCACTCGAATCCGCATGCTTACCAATCGCGCCATATGCTCTCGTGCCTTTTGCAGCCGCTCCTCTTGAGAGTAAGGTCGGGTGGGGTCCCACTGCATATCCGGCAAACTGAAGTTGCCCAAGCCGTAATACACCTCCAGCTTGGGTATGGGGCTATGGCAACTGCACAGGTCAATGCTCAAGGATTCGATAAACCTGACAAATATGCTGTGGACCGTTGCACCGATTGCGCTGACGGCTTTTTTGAACGTTGCGATTGCAGCAATGCAACGCTGCAGGTGCTGCTCAATCTCTCGCAGGATGTCGATAACACTTTCAGGCGATGCCCCTGCCCATACAGGGGATTTCGCCAGACTAAAGTGTCTCGGGTCGACATCGATAATCCTTGTCTGCATCTTTTCGGGACTTTGGGTAAGCCCGCGAAACTCTTCAATGAACTGATACGTACTGATCAGTGCATTGCTACAAATATTGCCCAACAGCGGGGTCGCGACAGTCATCGCCTGCCACGCCATTTTGTTTGCAGCCGCCGCCCTGGAAAGTAGCAAGGAGCTGGGAGGGGGAACCATTTGATGACCCGAACGCTGATAGTTAGCGGAAAAACGCTGTACCTCCTGCAAGGCAGGCGGCAGTTTTTCCAGAAAATCAATGTATGCGCTCAGGGAGATGAAATCTTGTTCTTCAAGCAAATAACCAGGCATAAATGACTCCTGAACCGTTCAACTGCATGACATCCATAGGCTGTCGAGCCTATGGATGTGCAATGACCAATCTTCAACATTTCCAGACCAAAAATGCATTCAGATCTTGGAAACTGGCCTCAGGAATACAAGGAACAATTCAATCTCAGCCTGGCATTTCCCAACCCACTCCCGGTCGGTTCCATGCCCACACCTTTCGATAAAACGAGAAAAACTATCGACTGCCTTTTTGTACTCAGAAGCAACCAGACGACGTTGTTCTTCCATCCGATGGACAGTTTGGATGAACATGACTTTCCGCTCACCCCGAGTAATGTTCGCTTTCAGCTCATCAATTTCAGTTACTACGCCTGCCACCTTATCGCGCAACACTTTGCTCGATCGCAGCATAGACAGAAAGGACACATCCTTGACAATGCCTTCAATTGCTTTCTGCAACTGCTCGACCGCCAGCATTACCAACTGGGCTTCAGTCGGGGCCATACCCAAGTTTTTAAGTTTATCAATAGACAAACCAACATCTTTACCGAGGCTGTCGATATTGGTTTTTTCGATTTCACGGACAGCATCGTCAATGACCTTTTGAGATGCCCGATATTCACCCAACACTTCATTAAGCGTGGCAACCATTGCTTGAACACGATCAATGTCGTCTTTTAAATCATTCTCGATTTTTTGTGTCTGACTCTGATCAAAGAACGCGGAAATATTTTTATAGCATGCACTAATCGCTGAGTACTTTTCTTCGACATGACCAAGCGCGCCTTTTAGCACACTTACTTTATCAGCAACAGCTTGACGAATGGCTTCTTCATCTTTCTCCGGAGCCGTAGCAAGTTCCCCGTCAAGAACCGCGAGTTCTTGCAGAGCGCCCTCGAACTTGAGCATATTGAACTGCGCAGATTGCTGCAGTGTCCGGATACCATCAAACACATTGCCAACCAATCTGGAGAACTGATTATTCAGTTCTGGCAAATAGTTCAGTTGCTGTGACAAGACCGTTGCTTTTGCGAGATCATCGCTCATCTGCACTTTAGAACTGGACAAGGGGGAAGTATCCAACGACGGATAAGTATTTTCGACCATGGCGCTCTTCCTTGAAAAGGCTATTAGAGGTTTATTGGATTCTTCCGAATATTCTTTATCAGCATCGACAAACACCTGCACCAACTGACCGGCGTTACTTTCAACCTTAATCCAAGAGGCGACCACCAGTTTAAAGGTCGAGATAAATCTGGACAGGGCCAATGCGTCATTTATCTTGTTAATTTTTTCAGCGGACTGATCAATGTATTCATTTATCGTGAACCAGACATAGCGCAAATTACTCGTTGCATAATCCGCTTCTACCGCCGCTATTTTGCAGTTTTGGAGATCATGTTCTACACGCTTTAGGGAACCCAGCGTTAAATTTTTACTCTTGAGGCTCTGTACATCATTTTCCTGATCATTGTTGAGCCTCTTCCGTTCGCTTCGAATATTCTCAGCTTCAACACCAAGATAAATGGCCATACCCAGGCCGAATATGTTGAAGGTGGCAGCGGATGCAATGGATCTCTCCACAAGTGCMTTGTACTCAAGATTAAGCCGTTCGATATCCGCCGCACGCTCGGAGATCGTCTTGTTGAGTTCGAAGATTTCATCCGGATATTTGTTTTGACCGATAAATTCAAGGCGAACTTTAATTTCAGGAATTATCCTGCTTTCAAGCTCATTGCCAAATTGTTCAAGCCCTTCCTTTATTTCATTCGTCCTCTTCCTGTAATGAACAACATCCTCCTTTATATCCTCAAGATACCCCGCCAACCCTCCCACCGTTCCCGGTTGCAGCTCAATACCGGGAAACACTCCTCCCCAATTGTATTCAAGCGTTTTCAAATCCTCGTAGGTTTTGATCCCATGCTCTTTAATCAACTGTACGGAAACATCACTTTTATAGAAATCATCCATACCTTGGCCCCAAATCCGCATTGCAGTACCAAAGGATTCAAGGTCCGTCGCTGTGCCTTTGATCGCTGCACGTAAATCCGCCCACGTTTCAGCATGCTGGCGAATCAACTGAAAGGTTGACAGGAAGTTTTCAGGTTTTAAACCGACACCTCCATCCTCACTGGTGCCGTAACGCAGATAATCCACAACATCTTTATGAGTTTGAGGAAACGTGAATGCAATCGACACGTAACGTTTGATTTTAATGATGTCTTCTTTGGTCAGCACTAAACCCGCATCACGAATTGAGGTCCCCGAGTCACTCGTCGAAATTTCACTGAGCGTTTTAGGAACCTCTTCGGCATACAACGCGACTTTTTCATAATCAGCCCCTTCCAGGGCGCCTTCCCACAACTTAGTATCAGACATATTCATTCCCTTGAAAAACAGACTTAGTCCACAATAAAATCATTGAGGAAAGTCATAATATTAATTAGCACAGCGCGGCTGCAGAGGCGAGACTATGCCAATGCAAAAGCACCGTCAAAAAAAACACTATGAATACTTATTAAAAAACAATAACAATATAAAGTTACACACTTACCAAAAAACAAAAAAAACACCGGACACCCGTTGAGGCTTGTTGAACACATCGGTCTCTTACACTAACTTCGATTTAACACAGCGAAGATCTCGGATCTTCTAAGACAACGCCTGAGCTCTATCAAGGTATGCATCGGCCAGCGCACTCAATCCGGCCTCTTGCAATGTATGAGCTGCCTTGCGCAGGAACGTCGGATGGCCTCCTTGCATCGCAAGGTTAAGCCAGATCAACGCCTGGTCCATCTGCCCTTGCTCGGCAAAGCAAGCCCCATAACTGAACTGACCTCGAAAATCGCCGGCTTCGGCCGAACGCCGATACCAATCGATAGCTGAACTGGGTGCTGCGGTGCAATAGCGCCCCTCCTCCAGGTACCGACCCAACAGGTTCATCGATTTAGCGTGCCCAAGTTCAGCGGCGCATCGATAGAAAATCAAGGCCTGCGACTGATCCTCAACCACCCCGCGCCCGGTGGCCAGCAGATTGGCGAAGTTGTACATCGCCCAATCCAGCCCTCCTTCAGCTGCTATCCGATAATGCCGCGCCGCAATCGCGGCATCGGCAACACAACCCCAACCATGTTCATGGCAACGACCGAGCATGTTGCGCGCCATCAGGTGCCCCTGCCGCGCGGCGATGCCGAACCAGCTCAGCGCCAGCGGCTGGTCCTGCGCGATCCCCTGGCCGTCGAGCAGAATCTGCCCGAGTAAGGCCTGGGCCTCGACCTCTCCTTCTCGTGCGGCAATCAAAATGGCTTGGGCCGCGCGGGCCGGGCTTTCGTCGAGCATGGAGCGCAGGCGCTCACCGTCGAGCACTTCCTCGCGGCGTAAACGAAAATCCGCCACTTACACCTCGACCCAGCGACGCAACAGGTTGTGATACGTACCGGTCAGGCGGATCAGCGATGGATGATCGGGCACATCGCGGGTCAGTTGCTGGATGGCCCCGTCCATCTCGAACAACAGGGCGCGCTGACTGTCTTCACGCACCAGGCTTTGGGTCCAGAAAAACGAGGCAAGTCGCGTTCCGCGCGTCACCGCGTTGACCTTGTGCAGGCTGGTGCCGGGGTACAGCACCATGTCGCCGGCAGGCAGCTTCACCTGCTGGGTACCGAAGGTGTCCTGGATTTCCAGCTCGCCGCCGTCGTAATCCTCGGGCTCGCTGAAGAACAGCGTGGCGGACAAATCCGTGCGCACCCGCTCGATGCCGCCTTTGGGCTGTCGCACTGCATTGTCGATATGGAAGTCGAAACTGCCACCGGCGGTGTAACAATTCAGCAACGGAGGAAAGACTTTGTGCGGCAATGCTGCCGACATGAACAGCGGATTTTTCCACAGCCGTTCCAGCATCGCCGCGCCGATCTCCTTGGCCAGCGGGTGGCCTTCCGGCAGCTGCAAATTGTGCTTGGCCTTGGCCGACTGGTACCCGGCGGTGATCTTGCCATCGGCCCAATCTGCCCGCTCCAGAGCCTCGCGAATGCGCTGCACCTCGTCTTTTTCGAACAGGCCGGGAATGTGCAGCAGCATGACAAGATACCTGAAAACAAAGGGTCGCCAATGGTATTGATTCTTATTGCCTGTGTAAAACACATCTGACGAATGAGTCAGCAGAAACCGTAAGGTTAAATTGTAAAGATTGTAAATTCAGTGCGAATAGTAATGTTTCGCAATTGTTACGAATACCTATTTACCCTATATTCCGCGGCCTCAAATCCTTGGGGAGGGGAATTCAAATGTCGCGTCAACAACCACAAGTACCGGTCAGCTCACCACGTCTGCTCGCATCCGCCATTGGCATGGCGATTACTGCCAGCTCTGCGGGCCACATGGTTTTCGCAGCGGAAAAAACCGACGAAAAAGCACCGGACAAAGTGATTTCGCTGGGCGCCACTGCCATCACCGGCGAAGCCCAGGACGAGACAACCTACAACGTAGAGAAAGCCTCCTCGCCCAAGTACACCGCGCCGCTGATCGACACGCCGCGCTCTGTAACCGTCATTCCGCAACAGGTTCTCAAAGACACCGGCGCCCTCAACATGCAGGACGCATTGCGTACTGTTCCAGGCATCACCTTCGGTGCCGGTGAAGGTGGCAACCCCCAGGGTGACCGTCCGTTCATCCGCGGCTTCGACGCCCAGGGCGACACCTACCTGGACGGTGTGCGCGATACCGGTTCCCAGAGCCGCGAAATCTTCGCCGTTGAATCGATCGAAGTCAGCAAGGGCCCGAACTCGGCCATCGGCGGCCGTGGCGCTGCGGGCGGCAGCATCAACCTGGTCAGCAAGAAAGCTCACCTGGGCGATTCGCTCGACGGTGGTTTCACCTGGGGCTCCGACCAGACCCAGCGCTACACCTTCGACGGTAACTACCAGTTCACCGACACTGCCGCTGGCCGTCTGAACCTGCTGAGCCACGAGAGCAACGTCGCCGGACGTGACAGTGTCGACTATGACCGCTGGGGGATCGCACCGTCCCTGGCTTTCGGCCTGGGCACGGACACTCGCGTCAACCTCGACTACTACCATCTCGAAAGCAACGACACGCCGGATTCGGGTATTCCGTACTCCATCCCGGTCGGTGGCTCGACTGCCCGTACCAAGACCAACCCGGACAAGCCGAATGACGGCGGCGACAGCAGCAATTTCTATGGTCTGACCGATCGCGACTTCCGCAAGACCCGCACCGACACCGCGACCTTCGCCATCGAGCACGACCTGAGCGACTCGCTGACCATCAAGAACACCCTGCGTCACGGCACCAGCATGCAGGACTACATCCTGACCCAGCCGGACGACAGTAAAGGCAACGTCAACAACGGCAGCGTCTGGCGCCGGGCGAACACCCGCGTGAGCAACACCGAGACCACCACCAACCAGACCGACCTGTTTGGTGATGTCTACATCGCCGGGTTCAAGAACAGCTTCTCCACCGGTGTCGAATACACCCACGAGGAAAGCGAAAAGTCCTCGTACAACGTCAACACGGACACCACCCCGGGAACGGCAGCGGTGACCACCAACTGCTCGCCGGCACTGATCGGCGCGCCAAGCGGCTACAACTGCACCTCGCTGTCCAACCCGAACCCGAATGATCCATGGAACGGCGCCATCTCGCGTAACTACGCGGGTACCGACACCAAGGCCGACACCTATGCGCTGTATGTGTTCGACACCCTAACGTTGTCCGAGCAGTGGCTGGTGAACATGGGCTTGCGTTATGACCATTTCGATACCGAATACAAAACCTTCAACGGTTCCAGCGTGACCACGTCCAAGGGCGATGACACCAGCGAATTCGTCACCGGTCAGTTCGGTGTGGTGTACAAACCAGCGGAAAACGGCAGCATCTATGCCTCCTACGCGACGTCTGCCACTCCGCCGGGCAACACCCTGGGCGAAGGTTCGGAAGGCAACCCGTTGGGTGGCACTCCGGATCGCAACGGCAACCTGCTCAAAAGCGACATGGAGCCGGAAACCACCAAGAACTACGAAATCGGTACCAAGTGGGATCTGCTGAACAATCGCTTGTCGTTGACCGCCGATATCTTCCGCACCGAGAAAGACAACGCTCGTGTGCAAACCAATACCACCACGTATGAAAACGTCGGCAAAACCCGCGTTCAAGGTATCGAACTGTCAGCCAGCGGCAAGCTCACCGACAAATGGCAAGTGTTCGCCGGTTACGCCTACATGGACAGCGAGCAAGTCGATGGTGGTGACCTGCCGGCAAACAAAGCCAACAACGGCAACGAACTGCCTAATACGCCGAAAAACAGCGCCAGCCTGTGGACGACCTATCAGGTCACACCAAGGCTGACCATCGGTGGCGGTGCGTTCTATGTCGATGACGTATTCGGCAACGTAGCCAACACCACCATGGTTGATTCCTACGTTCGTTACGACGCGATGGCCGCCTACAAGCTGAGCAAAAACGTCGACCTGCAACTGAACGTGCAGAACCTGACCGACGAAACCTACTACGACAAGGCGTTCTCGACTCACTTCGCCAACCAGGCGGCCGGTCGTACCGCTTTGCTGAGCACCAACTTCCACTTCTGATTGCCACTCACACTGCAATCCCACAGGAGAGGGTGAAGGCTGAAATCAGACCAGGCCCCGTTCATACCGTGAACGGGGCCTTTGCGCGTAAAAAAGAATGCTTCTCGACAACCCCACGGCATAATGCGCGCCGTGATGAATCAATTTGAACGAACAAGGCGAGCGACGTGTTGAAGAAAACCCTGTTCCAGTTGCACTGGTTTTTCGGCATCAGCGCCGGGTTGGTCCTGGCCTTGATGGGCATCACCGGGGCGACGGTGTCGTTTCAGGATGAAATCCTGAGTGTGCTCAACCCTTCCGTGTTGCAGGTCGAGAAACAGGTCGCCGGGGTGCTGCCGCCCGCCGAACTGGTGGAGCACATCGAAGCCGCGTCGGGTAAAAAAGTCTCGATGCTCACGGTGGAAACCGACAGCGGCAACGCAGCCAAAGTGTGGTTCACCCCGCCACCGGGTGAACGCCGTGGCGAGATGCGCTACTTCGACCCCTACACGGCCGAATTCCTCGGCGACGCCGCCGGCCAGGACTTCTTCGGCCTGATGCTGCAATTGCACCGTTTCCTCGCCATGGGCGACACGGGTCGGCAGATCACCGGCGCATGCACGCTGATTCTGGTGTTCTTCTGCCTGTCCGGCCTGTACCTGCGCTGGCCTCGTCAGTGGAAAAGCTGGCGCGCCTGGTTGACCCTGGACTGGAAGAAAAAGGGCCGCAGCTTCAACTGGGACCTGCACTCGGTGGCCGGCACCTGGTGCCTGGTGTTTTACCTCCTGGCGGCACTGACCGGGTTGTCCTGGTCCTACGAGTGGTACAACAAGGGCCTGACCCGATTGCTCTCCGACTCACCGCAGAACGAGCGTGTTCGCGGCGGACGTGGCCCGGCGCCGGAAGGTCCGGCACCGACAGCCGATTACGCGGCCATGTGGAGCAGCATCTACAGCGCGGCCGGTCCGCAACTCAGTTCCTATAACGTGCGCATGCCGCCCGTGGCCGGCCAACCAGCGACCGTTTACTTCCTGTTGAAAACCTCACCCCACGACCGCGCCCTGAACCAGATCACCCTCGACCCGGCCACCGGCGTGGTCAAACGGGTTGATCGCTACAGCGACAAGAGCCTCAAGGCGCAACTGCTGACCAGCATCTATGCGCTGCACGTCGGCAGTTACTTCGGCATCGTCGGACGGATCATCCTGACCCTCACCGCGCTGAGCATGCCGCTGTTCTTCGTCACCGGCTGGATGCTGTACCTGGATCGTCGCCGCAAAAAACGCCAGATCAAGGATGCGCGCAAAGACCTCGTGCAAACCGCCAGCGATGCGCCGGCGTGGCTGATCGGCTTCGCCAGCCAAAGTGGTTTTGCCGAGCAGCTGGCATGGCAAACCGCTGGGCAATTGCAGGCCGCAGGCTTGCCGGTAAAAGTGCAACCGTTGGCCGACGTCAGCGAGCAGGACTTGCATGAATCGAACAATGCCTTGTTCGTAGTCAGCACCTTCGGCGACGGCGAAGCACCGGACAGCGCCCGCGGGTTCGAGCGCAAGGTACTCGGCCGGGCACCGAGCCTGGGACGCTTGAATTACGCCGTCCTGGGACTGGGCGACCGGCAGTACCAACACTTCTGCGGTTTCGCCAAACGCCTGCACGCCTGGTTGGGCGAACATGGCGCACAGACCCTGTTCGCCCCCGTGGAGGTCGACAGCGGTGACCCTTACGCCTTGCGTCACTGGCAACAGCAACTGGGCCTGTTGACCGGCCAGGCCCCCGTGGATACCTGGCAAGCGCCCAGCTACGACAACTGGACCCTGCTGCGTCGTGAACTGCTCAACCCGGACAGCAGTGGTGCGCCGGTGTACTTGTTGGGCCTCAAGCCTCCTTCCAAAAGCAGCTGGCTGGCCGGTGATCTGGTGGAAGTGTTGCCGCGCAATTGCCGGTGGGCCATCGAGCACTTCCTCGACGGCATGGGGATTCACGGTGAATCCAAGGTGCAACTCAACGGCCTGGAAGAAACCCTCGAACAGGCCCTGGCCAGCCGCCAGTTGCCGGAGAACCGCGCCCATCTGGTCGGCCTGCACGCGCAGGCGCTGGCAGAGGCCCTCGTGCCGCTGGCCATGCGCGAGTATTCCATTGCGTCGATCCCGGCCGATGGCATGCTCGAACTGATCGTGCGCCAGGAAGTGCATGCCGACGGCAACCTCGGCGTCGGTTCCGGCTGGTTGACCGAACACGCGCCTGTGGGCAGTTCCATCAGCCTGCGCGTGCGGCGTAACAGTAGTTTCCATCTGCCGGCGCAACCGGTGCCGATGATCCTGCTGGGCAATGGCACGGGGCTGGCCGGGTTGCGCAGCCTGCTCAAGGCCCGGATTACCGATGGTCAGCAACGCCAGTGGCTGCTGTTTGGCGAGCGCCATCGCGAGCACGACTACCTGTGTCGAAAGGAGCTGGAGGAGTGGCTGATCAACGGTGATCTGGCGCGCCTCGACCTGGCGTTTTCCCGCGACCAGGCCGAAAAGATTTACGTACAGGACCGTCTGCGTGAATCCGCGGCCAAGCTCAAGAGCTGGCTGGCCGACGGTGCAGTGATCTACATCTGCGGCAGCCTCCAAGGCATGGCTTCAGGCGTGGACCAGGTGCTCAACGAAGTGTTGGGCACTGCCGAAGTGGAGCGCCTGATCGAACAGGGCCGCTACCGCCGCGACGTGTACTGACCCAATGATTTCCCTGTAGGAGCGAGCTTGCTCGCTCCTACAGGGACCCAGAGTCAATCAAACCGGCTGCAACTTCTGCTCAAACACCGACACCCCGTCCAGATCCCGCAACACCACGCTCAACTCCCCGCTCTGCCCATCGATATTCACCTCGCCAAAAAACTGAAACCCGGCAAACGGCGAGACGTTCTGCGCGGGCGGCGCCTTCTCGAACACCACTTCAGGGCCGAAGGTTTTATCCAGCGGATTAGGTCCGAAGCTACCGGCATTCAGCGGCCCGGCAACGAACTCCCAGAACGGTTCGAAATCCTGAAACGCCGCCCGGTCCGGATGGTAATGATGGGCCGCGCAATAATGCACATCCGCGGTCAGGAACAGGAAATTGCGCACCTGCTGCGCCCGCAGGAAACCGAGCAACTCGGCGATTTCCAGTTCGCGGCCCTGGGCCGGGCCAGGGTCACCGTTGGCCACGGCTTCCCAGCGCGCGACACCGGGGCTGACCTCGCCGTCGGGCACGCCGAGGCCAATGGGCATGTCGGCGGCGATCACCTTCCATTGCGCGTTCGAGGCCTGCATTTCGCGCTTGAGCCAGTCCAGTTGCTCACGACCGAGGAAGGGTTTTTCAGCGCCCAGATTGTCATCGTTGGCCCCGCGATAACTGCGCATGTCCAGCACGAAAACATCGAGCAGCGGCCCGTAACCAAGCTTGCGATAGATCCGCCCACCGCCATCGCCGCTCTGCAAGCGCATCGGCGCGTATTCGAGCCAGGCTTGGCGTGCGCGGCCCACCAGGCTGTGGATATCTTTGTCCTGGTAACGCGCATCCAGCTGCTTGCCCGGCGACCAGTTGTTCACCACTTCGTGGTCGTCCCACTGCCAGATCTGCGGGACCTCGGCGTTGAAGCGACGGATGTTTTCGTCCATCAGGTTGTAGCGGTAATTGCCGCGGTACTCATCGAGGGTTTCGGCGACTTTGCTCTTGGCCTCGGTGGTGATGTTGCGCCACACCCGGCCACCTTCTGTGGTGAGCTGTGCCGGGATCGGGCCGTCGGCGTAAATGGTGTCGCCGCTGTGGATAAAGAAATCCGGCAGACGCAGGCGCATTGCTTCGTAGATGCGCATGCCGCCAATGTCCGGGTTGATGCCGAAGCCCTGGCCGACGGTGTCGCCGCTCCAGACAAAACGGATGTCGCGCCGGGTCTGCGGCACGCTGCGCAAGTGACCGAACCAAGGCTCGCTGGCGACACCACTCTGGGCGTCTTCAAACTGCACACGGTAGAAAATCGCCTGATCGGCGGGCAGCCCGGTGAGCTCGACCCGGGCGGTGAAATCAGTGCGCGCATCAGCCAGGGGCGAGACGAATCGTCGAGGGTTGGAAAACAGACTGCGGGTGTCCCACTCCACCACCATCCGGGCGGGACAATCGCAGCGGCTCCAGATGATTGCCCGGTCACCCAGCAGGTCGCCGGACTGCACGCCGTCGGTGAGTTGCGGCCGATCCTTGACCGAAGCGATCACTGCCGGCGCCAGCCCCGGCAACAACAGCCCGGCGCCGACCGCTTGCATGACACGACGACGCCCGAGGTTGAAATCGCTCATGGTGTTCTCCCTGAAAAAGGAAAAACTAAAGCATGGACCTATGACCCTGGCATGACACAGATCTTCCCAGTGCTAAAGATCCCTGTGGGAGCGAGCTTGCTGGCGATAGCGGTCGTTCAGCCAACAAATTTGTTGAGTGTGAATCCGTCATCGCGAGCAGGCTCGCCCCCACAGGAGCTGGGGCAAGTGTCAGGCGGTGACGGGTTCTACCGCCATCTCCACCACCTCCGGCCGTTTCACCAGCGCATACACCACCGCCGTCAACAGGCTCCCCGCCACAATCGCCAACAAGTAAAGCAGCGCATGGTTGATCGCATTCGGGATCGCCAGCACGAACAACCCACCGTGGGGCGCCATCAGTTTGCAGCCGAAATACATCGACAACGCACCGGTCAGCGCACCGCCGGCGATGCTCGCCGGAATCACCCGCAGCGGGTCTTTCGCCGCAAACGGAATCGCCCCTTCGGAGATGAAGCACAGCCCCAGCACCAGTGCTGCCTTGCCGGCTTCGCGTTCGGTCTGGGCGAACTTGCGTCGGGCAATGAACGTAGCGATGCCCAGGCCGATCGGCGGCACCATGCCCGCGGCCATGGTCGCCGCCATCGGTGCGTAACTCTGCGACGCCAACAACCCCACCGAGAACGCATAGGCCGCCTTGTTGATCGGCCCGCCGAGGTCGACGCACATCATGCCGCCCAGCAACACACCGAGCAGAATCGCATTGGTGGTGCCCATGCTGTCGAGGAAATGCGTGAGCCCGGCGAGCATGCCGGCGACCGGTTTGCCGACCACATAGATCATCACCAGACCGGTGAACAGACTCGCCAGCAACGGAATGATCAGGATCGGCTTCAGCGCCTCAAGACTTTGCGGCAACCGCGCATAACGGTTGATCGCCTTGGCCGCATAACCGGCAAGGAAACCGGCAATGATCCCGCCGATGAAACCGGCGCCCAGGGTGCTCGCCAGCAGACCGCCGATCATCCCCGGCGCGAGGCCCGGACGGTCAGCGATGGAATAGGCGATATAGCCTGCCAGCAGCGGCACCATCAGCTTGAATGCGCTGTCGCCACCGATCTGCATCAACGCCGCCGCCAGCGTGCCCTGCTCCTTGAATGCGGTGATGCCGAACACGAACGACAAGGCGATCATCAGGCCGCCGGCCACCACCATCGGCAGCATGAACGACACGCCGGTCAGCAGGTGTTTATAGACGCCGGTTTTCTCTGATTTGGCTGGGCTCCTGGCGCTGCTCGAAGCGCTTTCCTGCTGGCCTTCGGCCAAGGCCTTTTTCAAAGTCGCTTCGGCTTGCTTGAGGGCAATGCCGGTGCCACAGCGATAGATTTTCTTGCCGGCGAAACGCTCGGTGGCGACTTCGATATCGGCGGCCAGCAGCACCACATCGGCCTCGGCGATCGCCGCTGCGCTCAGTGGATTGCGTGCGCCGACCGAGCCTTGGGTTTCCACCTGCAAGTCATAGCCCAGGCGCTTGGACGCTTGCTGCAAGGCCTCGGCGGCCATGAACGTGTGCGCTACGCCCGTCGGGCACGCGGTGACGGCCACCAATCGTGGCGTGTTTGGCGTAACCGCCACAGGCTCTACGACGGCTTCGTTAGCCGCATAAACCTGAGCCTCCTGCGCACCGCGCCGCAGCACGGCTTCCACGTCTTGCAGGGCCTGGGCCGGGGTGCTCTGGAACACTCGCTTGCCAACAAACCGCGACATGTCCACTGGTGCGCTGGTCACCAGCAGCACCCACTCGGCTGCATCGAGGGTGGCCGCCGACAGTTGCTTTTCGGGATGCGCGGCATCGGTGACTTCGACACTGGTGCTCCAGCCCTGACGCTGGGCCGCGGCATCGAGCAGCCGGGCACACAGCACACTGGTGACCATGCCGTTGGGGCAGGCCGTAACGATGGCTAACTTCATGACAAACCCTCTTATTGTTCTGTCAGGGGACGCACGCGCACACCCTGTTCGAGCTGCGCCAGTTGCGCCGCATCGCCAATACCGAAACCGATCTGGGTCACTGCCATCGCGGCAATTGCCGTGGCAGTTCGCAAGGTTTGCTCCGGTGTATCGGCACTGAGCAAACCGTGGAGCATCCCCGCCAGCAATGAGTCGCCCGCGCCCACCGTACTGGCGACGCTGACCTTGGGCGGAGTGGCATGCAGTGCCGAACCGACGCTGAACCAGTTCACACCATCGGCACCGTGGGAAATCACCACATGCTCGATGCCCTGGGCGTGCAAACGCTCCGCCGCTAGGGCCTGGGCACTGACCGACACAACCTCGCAGTCCAGCACTTCGGCCAGCTCTTCAGTGTTGGGTTTGATCAGCCAGGGTCCCGCTTTCAGCGCTGTACGCAACGCATCGCCGCTGGTGTCGAGGGCAACGCGCAGACCCAGGCTTTTCAAACGCTGGATCAACGCCTGCAACCACTGCGCGCTAACGCCCAGGGGCAAACTGCCGGCGACCACCACCGCATCGTGCCCCGGGGCAATCTGCTCCAGTCGATCCATCAAGGCCTGCTGCGCCGCTTCGCTGACCAGCGGCCCCGGCCCATTGATGTCGGTAATGCGCCCATCGCTTTCCGCCAGTTTGATGTTGCTGCGGGTTTCACCGGGAACGCGGATGAAGGCATCGACAAAACCGCGCTTGGCGAACAATGTTTCGAACGCTTGCAGGTTGTCTTCGCCAAGAAATCCACTGACGGTCAGCTGATGCCCAAGGTCCGCCAGCACTTGTGCCACGTTTACGCCTTTGCCGGCGGCGTGGGTGTGCATCACATCGCTGCGGTTGACCTGGCCGGCTCCAAGGCGCGGCAACTGGACGGTCAGGTCCAGCGCGGGGTTGAGTGTCAGGGTGAGAATCCGGGCCATTACAGGGCCTCCACTAATGCGCGCACTTCATTGGCGCTGCCCACGGCCAGGGCCTGTCGGGCAAGGGTTTGAGTCTGAGTGAAGCCCAGTTCGCGAATCCGCGCCTTGACTTCGGCAATGCTGCGAGCACCGACGCTGAGCTCATCCACCCCGAGGCCGACCAGCACCGGCACCGCCAGCGGATCGGCCGCCAGCTCGCCGCACACACCGACCCATTTACCATGAGCATGGGCCGCGCGAACGGTGATGTCGATCAGTTGCAGCACCGCCGGATGCAAGCCGTCGGCCTGGGCCGACAGCGTCGGATGGCCACGGTCGATGGCCAGCGTGTATTGGGTCAGGTCGTTGGTACCGACGCTGAAAAAGTCGACCTCTTTGGCCAGTACCGGCGCCAGCAATGCCGCCGATGGCACCTCGATCATGATCCCCAGTTGCAGGTCGGCGACCGGGATTTCCACACGCAGGCGCTCGGTCATGTCACGAGCCTGGCGCCACTCGTCGACGCTGCCCACCATCGGGAACATGATCCGCAGCGGCCGGTTGTCGGCCGCCCGCAGCAAGGCGCGCAGTTGCGCTTCCATGATCTGCGGGCGCTGCAAGGTCAGGCGTATGCCGCGCACGCCGAGGAACGGGTTTTCTTCCTTCGCAATCGGCCAGTACGGCAGCGGTTTGTCGCCACCGACATCGAGGGTGCGCACCACCAGCGGCCGCCCCGCCAGACCGTCGAGGACGCGGCGGTACTCGGCTTCCTGGGTCGCCTCGTCGGGCGCTTGCGGGTGGGCCATGAAAATCAGTTCGGTGCGCAACAGGCCGACGCCTTCGGCGCCCTGCTCCACCGCGCCAGCCACACCGGCGCTTTCACCGAGGTTGGCGAACACTTCGACGGCGTGGCCATCGGTGGTCGATGCCGGTTGATGGCGCAGTTCAGCAGCCGCCTTCAAGCGTTGCTCGCGGGTATCGCGTTCGGCCGTGGCGCGTTGCAAGGTCGCCGCGTCAGCGTCCACATGCAGACGACCACGCTGACCATCGAGCAGCAACGGCGTACCCGGCGCCAGCAGCAACACGCCGGGGCCGGCGCCGACCAGTGCCGGAATGCCCAGGGCCCGGGCGACAATCGCACTGTGCGCCGTAGCGCCACCCCGGGCAGTGAGAATCCCCGCCACGCGAGCCGGGTCGAGACGTGCGACGTCGGACGGGCCGACCTCGTCCATCACCAGAATGTACGGTTGATCCGGTTCGCTCGGGGTTTCGATGCCACTGAGCTGCATCAACACCCGACGCCCGATGTCGCGCAAGTCGGCGGCGCGCTCGGCGAGCAAGGCATCCTGCAACGCTTCCTGCTGCCGGGCCGCCGCTTCAATCACGGCCATCCACGCCGCTTCGGCGCTTTCGCCCTGCCTGAGGCGCGTATCGACCTCATCGGTCAGCTCCGGGTCGTCGAGCATCTCTTGGTGGGTGATGAAGATTTCGCGAATGGCTTTGCTCTTGCTGCGCTCGATCAGGCCCTGGATGTCACGGCGTACCTGCGCCAGGGCGTGCTGGAGGCGTTCACGCTCGATGCCGGCGGACTCGCCGCGCAACGGGTAATCGATGGTTTGCAGCACTTGAATATGCGCCGGGCCGATGGCGATTCCCGGAGCTGCGGCAATGGCCTGAACCACACTACCCGATAGCGGGGCGAGGACCACTTCAGCCACATCGGCAACGACTTCGTGGGCCTGGCTGACCGGCGGCAGCGGCTCGACTTCCTCACCGAGGCCTTCTTCGATGGCGGCCAACAAGGCCGGCAACGCATCGGCCGCAATGCCCGGCTCGGCGATGATTTCCAGAACCTGCCCCCGACGGGCGCCGAGGCTGAGCAACTTGCTCAAGCTCTTTACCGACACCGCGCTGTCGTGACCATCGACAATGCGCACGCGGATTTCGCCTTCAAAACTCTTTGCCAGTTGCGCGAGGATTTTCGCCGGCCGCGCATGCAAACCGTGGGCGTTGGCCAACGCAATTCGCGCGCTGGGCCAGTCGGCGGGCACTTCACCACCGAGCACTTCGAGGACCTTGCGGCTGCTGGTGGCGCGCCCCAACTCATGGCCACGCCCTTCGATCAACAACGCGCACAGGCGTTCGAGCAGGGCTTGATGGGCCTCTCCGAGGCTGGCCAGGCAGAACAGTCCATTGAGTGGCTGGCCGAGATAGCGCAGCGGTTTGTCCGGGGTGACGAAGGCCAGGCCGGGGCGTTTCACCGTTTGCTCGCTGTGCAGCCACCACAGGCCATCGCCCAGTGGCAGCGCTTCAACCTGCTGCAGTACGGCGGAGAAACCATTGCTCACACAGTCGGCCTGCCGCAACAAACGTGCGCCGCGCCAGACCAACTCTTCGAAATCTTCGGCCGCCACACCAAGGCCGATCATCTGCGCATCCAGCGCCAGCTCCTGCGGCGCGCCTTGCAGCAACTTCAGCAACGCTTCGGCGGAACCGGCGCGGCGCAGGGCCTGGCCCAGATCCGTCTCGCCTAGGGCGCGAGTCAGCAATTGCAACAGGCGCAGATGTTCATCGGATTTGGCAGCGATACCGATCGCCAGGTAAACGACATGGCCGTCGCCCCAGTCCACGCCATCGGGGAACTGCATCAGGCGCACACCAGTGGTGAACACCAGCTCGCGGGTTTCAGGCGTACCGTGGGGGATGGCGATACCTTGACCGAGAAAGGTCGAGCCCTGGGCCTCTCGCGCCTGCAAACCGGCGAGATAACCCTCGGCAACCAGGCCGTCGGCGACCAGATGCCGGGCCAACAATTGCAGCGCTGCGGACTTATCCACGGCCGACTGGCCCATGGAAATCTGCTCTACAGTGAGCTCGAGCATGCTTTCTCCTTTTTGGCGCCTTGGGGCGCCAGGTATTGTTTTGAATGAGCCAGCTTAGGCGCTTGGTCGTCACTTTTGGCGGTTTCATGGCAGAACCGGCCAAAGGCGCCTATAACGTAGAAAATACGCCTGCTGAAACGTTTAATCTAGAATGGATGGCACGTTACTCGATAATGTCCCATCCTTGAAGCCCAACTTGTCGGATGCGTTGCGACAATGGTCGCCTGCCTGAATCGGGTAGGATTGACGAAAATGTCGAGGCAATCTCGAAAAAACAAGGAAACAGCGGGTTGAAACTCAGTGATATCGCCCAGTTGGCCGGTGTGTCCGTCACCACCGCCAGCTATGTCATCAATGGCAAGGCCGAACAACAGCGCATCAGCAGCGCTACCGTCGAACGCGTGCGCGCGGTCGTCGAACAACATGGCTTCACGCCTAACCCACAGGCCGCCGGTTTGCGCAGCCGGCACACCCGCACATTGGGCTTCATTCTGCCGGATCTGGAAAACCCCAGTTACGCGCGAATCGCCAAATTGCTGGAGCAAGGTGCGCGAGCCCGGGGTTATCAACTGCTGATCGCCAGTTCCGACGATGCCCCGGACAGCGAACGGCAATTACTGCAACTGTTCCGCGCCCGGCGCTGCGACGCACTGATCGTTGCCAGTTGCCTGCCAGCCGGCGACGATAGCTATCGCCAATTGCAGGCCAAGGGCATTCCGATCATCGCCATCGACCGGGTCATGGAACCCGAGCATTTCTGTTCGGTGATCAGCGACGACCGCGAGGCCAGCCTGCAACTGACCCGCAGCCTGCTCGATCCCTTGCCCAAACAGATCGCGCTGATCGGCGCCCGCCCGGAGCTGAGCATCAGCCAGGAACGTTCCGCCGGCTTCAAAGAGGCGCTCGCCGGGTTCAATGGTGAGGTGCTGATCGAAGAAGGTGAGTCCTTCAGCCGCGAGTGCGGCAAACAATTGATGGAAGAGTTGCTGCAGCGCCTGGGCCATTTGCCCGATGCCCTGGTGACCACATCCTACGTACTGCTTCAGGGCGTGTTCGATGCGTTGCACGACTTCCCGCTGAAAAACCGCCCGCTGCGCCTCGGCACATTCGGTGACACCCAATTACTGGACTTCTTGCCGCTGCCGGTCAACGCCATGGCCCAGCAACACCAGTTGATCGCCGACAAGGCCCTCGCGCTGGCCTTGGCAGCCATCGAGCAGTCGGATTACCGCCCCGGCGTGCAAGCCATCGCGCGCACGTTCAAGCAGCGTATTCGCCAGGAATGAGCCGTGGAGCTGATCGACACCCACACCCATCTGGATTTTCCGGACTTCGACGCCGACCGCCAGGCACTGCTGGCCGACAGTCGCGCCCTCGGGGTGCGGCGGATCGTGGTGCTGGGGGTTTATCAGGCCAATTGGCAGCGGGTCTGGGAGCTGGTGCAGAGTGATCCCGACCTGCACGCCGCATTCGGGCTACACCCGGTGTATCTGGACGATCATCGCCCGCAACACCTGAGCGAGCTCGGTGACTGGCTGACCCGTCTGGCTGGCCATCGGCAACTGTGCGCGGTCGGCGAGATCGGTCTGGACTACTTCATCGAAACCCTGGACCGCGACCGCCAGCAGGCGTTGTTCGAGGCACAATTGCAACTGGCGGTAGATTTCAATCTTCCGGCATTGATCCATGTGCGGCGTAGCCATGCGGCGGTGATTGCCACGCTCAAACGCTTTCGCCTGAAACGGGCCGGCATCATCCACGCCTTCGCCGGCAGCCAGGAAGAAGCGCGGGAATACATCAAGCTCGGTTTCAAACTCGGCCTTGGTGGCGCCCCGACCTGGCCGCAGGCGCTGCGCATGCACCGCGTGCTGGCCGAGTTGCCGCTGGATTCGGTGGTGCTGGAAACCGACTCGCCGGACATGGCCCCAGCCATGTTCCCGGGCCAGCGCAACAGCCCGGCACACTTGCCGGCAATCTGCGCGGCACTGGCGCAATGGATGGCGATCACCCCGGAACAACTGGCGGCGGCCAGCACCGCCAACAGCTGCGAAGTGTTCGGCTGGTAATCAGTCGGCGTGAGCCCTTGCGGCTTCCAGGATCAGCGTCAGGTGCTGGCGCCGGCGGAAGTAACGGACCACCGCGAAATACACGAACAAGACGATCAGCGAAGCATTCAGCTGTTCGATGACGCTGAGCATTCCCACCCACTCCATCACCAACGCCACCAGCAAGGCAGTGCAGACCATCACCCGCAGGCTGGCGCGCAACAGTGAAAAAGAGTCGAGGGACTTGAAGCGCCTGATCTGTTCCGGACAACGTAACTGAAGGTGTTTCTGGCAGTGGGCACAGGCAAACGCTTCATTGATCGCAATGGCGTTGAGCTGCCAGGGTTGCAGCGGCAATGTGCGCTGACAATGCGCACAGCGCCCCTGGACTCCTATTGTTGCAACAGACATAGCCGGTTTTCCTCCTTGTGGTAAGCCGCGTAAATCTTCCCTGATTGAAATCCAAAAACCAGCGCACGGAGAAAATCAGGAGGACTCCCACCCAGCAAGGGGAAAAGTATTACAAAACATTCCGACAGCTCACTAAACCTGTGGGAGCGGGTTTGCCCGCGAAGACGGCGGCACATTCAACATCAATGTGACTGAAAGCTCGCTCCCACAGGGTCCCGAGGAGACTTTCAGACCCTGAATGCACTGATCAACTGCTTCAACTCCACGACCTGGACCGACAACGCCCGGCTGGCATCTTCGGTCTGATGCGCACCTTCAGCGGTGCGCTCTCCGGCGCGATTGATCTCGACGATGTTCTGGTCGATGTCGTGGGCCACGGCGGTTTGTTGCTCCACGGCGGCGGCAATCTGCTGGTTCTGGTCGACGATCATGCCGACCGCTCCCAGGATATTCTCCAGCGCCCGCTGGACCTTCTCCGACTGCCCCACCGTGCCGCTGGCCATTTCATGGCTGGTGCCCATGGCCTTGACCGCCGCGCCGACACCACCATGGAGCCTGGCGATCATTTGCTCGATTTCTTCGGTCGATTGCTGGGTTCGTTTGGCCAAGGTCCGGACTTCATCGGCTACCACCGCGAAACCACGTCCCTGTTCACCGGCCCGTGCTGCCTCGATGGCGGCATTGAGCGCCAGCAGGTTGGTCTGCTCGGCGATGCTCTTGATCACTTCGAGCACACGGCTGATGGACTGGCTGTCGCTGGCCAGTTGGTTGATTACCAGTACCGATTGATCGATCTCGCTGGCCAGCGCGGCAATGCTGCCTTGTTGCGACGCCACAAGGCTGCGGCCACTGATGGTCTCATCGTTGACACTGTGGGCACTGCTCACCGCCGCGGCGGCACTGCGCGCGACCTCCTGGGAAGTGGCCGACATCTGATTCATGGCCGTGGCCACTTGTTCGATCTGCGTGCGCTGCCCGGCGACGGCCTGGTTGCTTTGCGCGGAAACGCTTTCCACTTGCCCGGCCTGACGCTCGACTTCGCTGACGGTCTGCCCCACCTGTTCGATCAGGTCATGGATTTTCTTCACCGTGCCGTTGAACACCTCGCCAAGCTCCCCCAGTTCATCGCGGCTGTGGGCGCTGAAGGTCACGGTCATGTCGCCGGCCGCCACCTTGTCCATCACCGCCCCCAGGCGCTTGAGCGTGGTGCGGGTCGAGGCATAGAACGCGCCGTAGAGATAAAAGATCAACACAAACACGACTGACAGCGCCACGGCCTGCAAGACCATGTGCGTGCGGTTCTGGTCCAGGCGTTGCTGCAACTGTGGGCCCAGATACTTCAGGGTCGCTTCGTTGAGTTGGTAGGTCTGGTCCATCAGGGCGCTGACCTGATCGTAAAAGCCCTGCCACGGCGCATCGAGAGTGTCGGCCATGACCACTTGTTCTTCGAACAGCTCGCTGGCTTTCTTCAAGGATGCCCGGCTGCTATCGGCCTGAGCGGCCAGGGTATCGCGCGCGGCATTGCTGGAGCCCAAAGCATCCTGCAGCTTCAGGCCATACTCAGCCTGGAGCTTTTCAATCTGCGCCAGCAATTCATCGAAACGGGTACTCGAAGCCGAGTTGATGAATCCCTGCCCCAACGAATAAGACCCCATTGCCCGACCTTCGCCCAGGATCTGGGTGACCCGTGGCGTGACGAGGGTGACGAGCTCGCTCAACTGACGCATGTCGTTCTGGTTGTCGCGACTGAGGCCGGACTGGCTGGTGATGAGCTGGCTGAAAATCTGCGCGCTGCCCACCAGCTTGCCGATCAAGGCACTTTTGCTTTGCAGGGAGTTTTCCGTTTGCTGGGCCTTGAACGCGGCGATCATTTCGTCACGTTTGCCATCAAACACCGCGACCTGCTCCGGGTCGCTGGTCATCGCCGTCAGCTCTTGCAGGCGAGTCAGAATATTCTGCTCGAGGGCGCTGATTTTCAATTCGACATTGCCGGCCTTGCCGGATTGGCCGAGGCTGACATTGATCTGCACCAGGTTGTTCAGGGTTTCCAGATCGCGCCGCAGCGTCAGGCTGCCGCCCAACAGGTCGAGACTTTGCAGTTCGATGCGCGTGCCCTGGAATTCGCGGTAGGAGTCACGCACCAGATAGAAGTTGGTCACCAGCATCGGCACCAGGAACAGTACGCTGATCAGGCTGAACTTCATGCCGAAGCTCAGGCGGTTCATCAGTGCGACAGCGGGATAGAGCAAGCTCTTCACTGGATGTCTCCCTTCAATTTCTTATTTTTTTATTGGCAGGCGCAGACAGAAAGCAGATAGCCACTATTCGGCGCTATCTCTGTATAACTTAAATCGGCAGGGGGTTTTGTAACTTAAGGTTAACGACAGGGCGAAGCACTTCGGACAAGTGATCGCCCTGTGGCGAGGGCATTAACTGCTGGACTAATGCAGGACCGTCCACAACGCAAACCCGGCATACCAGAGCACCGCCGCACGCAGCAGCAGCGCCCAGATGCGGTCCAGATTGTTGATACCTTCTGCGCCGGCCACCGGCGCCGGAATTTCACCGGCCACCAGCCCGACTTTCACGATCAATTGCGCGGCACTGATGTTCCAGTTCAGCAGCTCATGCAGCATGACCCGACTGACCGCGACAAAATTGCCGACCAACGCCAGGCTCGCTGCCAGCAGACGCACCGGCACCCAGTCGAAGGCGTGACGCAGTTGCCCGGCGCGTTCGACCACCCCCGGGTTTTTCCCGTGTTCTTCGGCCAGCGCCAGCAGCCGATAGCTCAGCGCCGCGACCGGACCCAGCAGGAAGTACCAGAAAATCACCGCAAAAAAACTATGGTAGGCCTCCCACAGCAAATGCCCTTCGACCTGTTCCAGCAGTTGCTCGCCACTGTCGGCGCAAATATCCAGATCGCGCTTGGCGACATGGGCTGCTGCTTGCAGGTCCTCCCGACGCCAGGCATCGCGGAACGGCCCGAGATCGCCCAGCAGATCACCGCGCCCCAGGCTGTAAATCACCACCAGCAAATGAATCGGTAACGCCAGCAACCCGTAGGCCACCGGCTCGATGACGACCAGCAGCAGACCCAGCAACGCCACCGGCAATAAGACCAGTAGCGACAACACCAGCCATGGTCGGTCCGTAAGTCGCGCGCTGGCCTCAAGCTTGTTCAGCTCGTGTGTCCAGCCATTGTCACGCTGAACCCGATGACGCAAGGCCGAGAACTTCTCGATCCACACCGCCAACAGCAACACCAGAAAACTCATCGTCCTTCCTCTTGTGCCAGGGCGGCACGATAGCGTGCCCAGTCGAACGCCGGCCCTGGATCGGTTTTGCGCCCCGGTGCAATGTCGCTGTGCCCGCAGATGCGCTCTGTGGTGATTGCCGTGAACGCCTGCTGCAACTGGCGGGTCAGGGCTGTCAATGCGCTGTACTGCGCATCGGTGAACGGCAGATCATCCGTACCTTCCAGCTCGATGCCCACGGAAAAATCGTTACAGGTTTCCCGCCCCTCGAAGCTCGAAACACCAGCATGCCACGCACGCTCAAGGCATGAAACGAACTGGGTGACGGTACCGTCACGCTCGATCAGAAAGTGCGCGGACACCCGTAAGTCCGCGATCCCTACAAAATAGGGATGTTCGGTGACATCCAGACGATTCTGGAAAAACTCCTGCACCTTGCCGGTGGCGAACTGCGCCGGCGGCAGGCTGATGTTGTGGATCACCAGCAGGGAAACTTCGCCTGTGGGGCGCGCATTGAAGTTGGGTGAGGGGCAGACATGCACACCCTGAATCCAACCGCTCGCGGGGTCCAACTGCATACATATTCCTTCAACGACGACTGTGTTGGCACAGTATGCCGCGATAATCCCCCGGGGCGCGATCCCTTGCCGTGTTTGAGGCCCTGGAGGTTGCCGATCTCAAACAGGCGTTTGTTCGGAATCGACGGTCAACGCCGACAACGGCAGGGATTCGACCAAATGCAGGCGCCAGCGCCAACGGAACGCGCTGATGCCTTGGGTTGGTCGCTGCCATGGCCCTATAATCGAGCCACTTTGTTTGTGGAGTCCGTTATGCCGAATCTACGTCTCGCCGATCTGACCGCCGAAATCGAAGCCAACGTGCGCCGTGCGTTGCGTGAAGACATCGGCAGCGGCGACATCACCGCGCAGTTGATCCCGGCCGAACGCCTGGCCAAAGCCACCATTATTACCCGCGACGCCGCCATCATCAGCGGCACCGCCTGGGTAGATACCGTGTTTCGGCAACTGGACCCCCGGGTGGCGGTGCACTGGCAAGTTGCCGACGGTGAACGGGTAACGCCCAATCAGGTGCTGTTCCACCTCGAAGGCCCTGCGCGCTCACTGCTGACCGGCGAACGCAGCGCCCTGAACTTCCTGCAATTGCTCTCCGGCGTGGCGACTCGTGCTCAATACCTGGCGGACTTCGTGGCCGAGACTCAGGTCAAGTTGCTCGACACCCGCAAAACCTTGCCGGGGCTGCGTCTGGCGCAAAAGTACGCCGTGACCTGCGGCGGTTGCCACAACCACCGCATCGGCCTGTATGACGCCTTCCTGATCAAGGAAAACCACATCGCCGCCAGCGGCGGCATCGCGCAGGCCATCGCCGCCGCGCACAAGATCGCCCCGGGCAAACCGGTCGAGATTGAAGTGGAAAGCCTGGATGAACTCAAGGAAGCGCTGGCGGCCGGTGCCGACATCATCATGCTCGACGAACTGAGCCTGGACGACATGCGCGAAGCCGTGCGCCTGAATGCCGGCAAGGCCAAACTGGAGGCTAGCGGCGGGATCAACGAAAGTACGTTGCTGCCGATTGCACAGACCGGGGTGGATTACATTTCGATCGGCGCGATGACCAAGGATGTGAAAGCGGTCGATC
The DNA here is from genome assembly GCF_056405655.1 of Pseudomonas sp. P1_F7. Taxonomy (NCBI): domain Bacteria; kingdom Pseudomonadati; phylum Pseudomonadota; class Gammaproteobacteria; order Pseudomonadales; family Pseudomonadaceae; genus Pseudomonas; species Pseudomonas sp. P1_F7. The sequence goes on along the minus strand of NZ_JBFUBR010000015.1, from coordinate 100,424 downwards.
TGTCGATGCGCTTGAGTCTCTGATCGCGCCTCGCCGTATAAAAAACGCCAGCCTCATCAAGGCTGGCGTTTTTGTCAGACCACCAGATTGTTCATCTCGCAGTACTCTTCCCACCCGACGCCCAACACCTCGGCCGCCTCCTTGTGCAGCGCCATGCGCGCCGCCTCGAATTCTTCCGGAGTCGACGTGTACTTGAGGCTCAATTCCCACGGTTGCAAGCCCTGGGCTTCCGCCTCGTCCTCGAACGCCCATTGAATCTGGTCTTTCTGATCATCGGGGCTCAGGTCCTTGATCTCTTCCATCAGATCCGGCACATCCAGCACGTACTTTTTCAGTGCTTCTTCGTGTCTGGCTTCTTGGGTCAATTCTTTTATTGTCATGGCGTTCTCGTTGATCTGGGGAATGGAAGATGGATCTGGATCATCAAGGATCTCTCTGACGCAAAAAACCGTATGAAGCGCGGTTTGTCTGGCCTTCAGAACCATTCGGGATCATCTGAAAACAAGTCTTGCTGGTGCCCGAGACAGGAATCGAACCTGCGACCTTCGCGTTACGAGTGCGCTGCTCTACCGGCTGAGCTACACGGGCGGTGGGCTAAACCTAGCACTGACTTCAGGGGCAGGCAACTTCCGGAACGTCTCAATTTCCTGCAGACAAAAAAATGCCCCGCCGTTTTCACGGCGGGGCACTTTTTACAACGTTGAAGCGGTCAGGCGTAAGGCGTAATTAAACGCCCGAAGCCTTGGCTGCTGCCACGTCTTTGATGGACAGCTTGATACGGCCGCGGTTGTCCACGTCCAGTACCAGTACTTCCACTTCCTGGCCTTCTTTCAGGATGTCGGTCACTTTCTCAACGCGAGCATCGCTCAGCATGGAGATGTGAACCAGACCGTCCTTGCCCGGCAGGATGTTGACGAATGCGCCGAAGTCGACGATGCGCTCAACCTTGCCCACGTAGATCTTGCCGATTTCGGCTTCAGCGGTGATGCCCAGAACGCGCTGACGTGCTGCTTCAGCCGCTTCCTTGGTTTCGCCGAAGATCTTGATCGAACCGTCGTCTTCGATGTCGATCGAAGCCTTGGTCTCTTCGCAGATCGCACGAATGGTCGCGCCGCCTTTACCGATGACATCACGGATTTTGTCGGTGTCGATTTTCATCGCGATCATGGTCGGAGCGTTGGCCGACAGTTCGGTACGCGACTGACCAATGATCTGGTTCATCTGGCCGAGGATGTTCAGGCGCGCTTCCAGGGCTTGGCCCAGAGCGATCTCCATGATCTCTTCGGTGATGCCCTTGATCTTGATGTCCATCTGCAGCGCGGTGACGCCTTTGGCGGTACCGGCTACCTTGAAGTCCATGTCGCCCAAGTGGTCTTCGTCACCCAGGATGTCGGTCAGGACGGCGAATTTCTCGCCTTCTTTAACCAGACCCATGGCGATACCGGCAACCGGCGCCTTCATCGGCACACCGGCGTCCATCAGGGCCAGGGAAGCGCCGCAAACGGAAGCCATCGAGCTCGAACCGTTGGATTCGGTGATTTCCGAAACCACGCGGATGGTGTACGGGAACACGTCAGCGGCAGGCAGCATGGCCGAAACCGAACGACGGGCCAGACGGCCGTGACCGATTTCGCGACGACCAGCGCCACCCATGCGACCACACTCGCCTACCGAGAACGGAGGGAAGTTGTAGTGCAGCATGAACGGGTCTTTCTTCTCGCCTTCCAGGGTGTCGAGCAGCTGTGCATCACGGGCAGTCCCCAGAGTTGCAACGACCAGAGCCTGGGTTTCGCCACGGGTGAACAGCGCCGAACCGTGGGTTTTTGGCAGAACACCGACTTCGATGTTCAACGGACGTACGGTCTTGGTGTCGCGACCGTCGATACGTGGCTTGCCGTTTACGATGTTTTCGCGAACGGTGCGGTATTCGATTTCGCCGAAAGCCGCTTTGACTTCGCTGGAAGAAGGCTGGCCTTCTTCACCGGACAGCTTGGCAACGACCTGGTCCTTCAACTCGCCCAGGCGAGCGTAACGGTCGGCCTTGACGGTGATGGTGTAGGCCTGGGAGATCGCTTCGCCGAACTCGGCACGGATAGCGCCCAGCAGTTCGGTGGCTTCTGGCGCAGGAGCCCAGGTCCAGGTTGGCTTGGCAGCTTCAGCGGCCAGTTCTTTAACGGCGTTGATCACAACCTGGAACTCGTCGTGAGCAAACAGTACCGCGCCCAGCATCTGGTCTTCGGTCAGCTCTTTGGCTTCCGATTCAACCATCAGTACGGCGTCCGAAGTACCGGCAACGACCATGTCCAGGCTCGAAGCAGCCTGCTGCTCGTAAGTCGGGTTCAGCAGGTAGCCGGTGCTTTCGTGGAATGCAACGCGGGCAGCGCCGATCGGGCCATCGAAAGGAATACCGGAGATCGCCAGCGCAGCCGAGGTACCGATCATCGCAGCGATGTCCGGATCGGTCTTCTTGCTGGTGGAAACGACGGTGCAGACAACCTGCACTTCGTTCATGAAGCCTTCCGGGAACAGCGGACGGATCGGACGGTCGATCAGTCGGGAAGTCAGGGTTTCTTTCTCGGAAGGACGGCCTTCGCGCTTGAAGAAACCGCCAGGGATCTTACCGGCAGCGTAAGTCTTTTCCTGGTAGTGAACAGACAGAGGGAAGAAGCCCTTGCCTGGATCTGCTTGTTTTGCACCGACCACAGTCACCAATACGCTGACGTCGTCGTCAACGGTGACCAATACTGCGCCGGAGGCCTGACGGGCGATACGGCCAGTCTCGAGGGTAACGGTCGACTGACCGAACTGGAATTTTTTGATTACCGGGTTCACGGTGTCCTACCTTCTTTGTGGCTCTTGGGGGAACTGGTTTCTTGCGAAATTCTTGGGCAACGCCGGGAATCGGCCCGACTGGATTGTCCAGGTGTTACTCGGGTAAAGCAGGTATCCAGATAAAACTTGAGGCTGGGAGCCTGCCATGCGCCGGCGGGAAACCCACTGACGTACGACAGACAACCAACCTCTAGCGCAATCGCTTATTAGCGACGCAGACCCAGGCGAGCGATCAGAGCGCTGTAACGGCTCACGTCCTTGCCTTTCAGGTAGTCCAGCAGCTTACGACGCTGGTTAACCATGCGGATCAGACCACGACGGGAGTGGTGGTCTTTACCGTTGGCCTTGAAGTGACCTTGCAGTTTGTTGATGTTGGCGGTCAGCAGTGCAACTTGCACTTCTGGCGAACCAGTGTCACCAACAGCTTGCTGGTAGTCAGCTACGATTTGAGCTTTTTCTTGAACGTCGAGAGCCATGAGGCAATCCTTTTATCAGGAAACTGTTTCAAAAAAACAGTTTCAACAGGCCAGGGACAAATCCCTGTATCTAAAAATGAGTAGTGACCGTGCCTGTTAACAGCCACCCTCGTCCGGTCATTCTGACCGAATCAGTCGACGCGGCGCGATGCGCCCGTCTTCGCTCACTTCACCGATACCGATGAAGCGACCATTGTGATCCTGTACCCGCACCATGCCGAACTTCGGAGCATCCGGGGCACGTACCGGCTGGCCGTTGAGCCAGTAGAACGCACTCGCTTCCGAGAACTGCAACAGTGGCCAATCCAGCAGGCCGCTGTCCGATGGCATCAGGAAGCGATCGACCGCCTCGTTGCCGCCTTCGGCATGTACCGCTTCGAGCTCTTCGAGGGTAACTGTCTGCGCCAGGGTGAATGGCCCGGCCTGGGTACGTCGCAGTTCTGCAACGTAAGCGCCACAACCGAGTTGCTCACCAATATCCTCCACCAGGGTGCGGATATAGGTGCCTTTAGTGCAATCCACCGCCAGCCGCGCAGTATCACCTTCGAAGGCCAGCAATTCCAAGCGCGTAATAGTAACAGAACGCGGTTCGCGCTCCACTACTTCGCCTGCACGAGCCAGTTTGTACAGCGGCTGGCCATCACGCTTGAGCGCCGAGTACATCGGCGGTATCTGACTGATTTGCCCACGAAATTTCGGCAGTACAGCCTCGACATCGGTGCGACCAACGGTCACCGGGCGCTCCTGCAAAACTTCACCTTCGGCATCCGCCGTGGTGGTGGTCTTGCCCAGTTGCGCCAGGGTTTCATAACCCTTGTCGGAATCGAGCAGGTATTGCGAGAACTTGGTGGCCTCGCCGAAGCACAGCGGCAACACGCCGGTGGCCAAGGGATCGAGACTGCCGGTATGACCTGCCTTTTCGGCGTTCAGCAACCAGCGAACCTTCTGCAAGGCCGCGTTGGAGGTGAACCCCAGCGGCTTGTCGAGCAGGATGATGCCGCTGACGTTACGACGGATACGTTTGACCTGAGCCACCGATTACTCCTTGGTGTCTTCGGCTTCTGCCGCAACCGGATGCTGATTGTCTTCAGCCACTGCGCGCTCGATCAATGCCGACAGATGCGCACCACGCACGACGCTTTCGTCGTAGTGGAAGTGCAGCTGTGGAACGCTACGCAGCTTCATCTCGCGAGCCAGCTGCATGCGCAGGAAACCGGCGGCGGAGTTCAGCACCTTGATGCTTTGTGCAATTTCTTCAGCGCTGTCCTGCCCCATCACGGTGATAAAAATCTTGGCGTGACCGACGTCACGGCTGACTTCCACTGCGGTAATGGTGACCAGGCCGACGCGCGGGTCTTTGACTTCACGACGGATCAGTTGTGCCAGCTCGCGCTGCATCTGATCGCCGATACGTTGGGTACGGCTGTATTCTTTTGCCATGTCTTGTTACCTGTTACTGCCCCACGGTGAAACCCGTGAGGTCTGAAAGCGGCAAACGCCCGGCCTGACAAAAGCCAGACCGGGCGTTGCGTTTAGAGTCCTGGTGACGAGTTGCGCACTTGCATGCGGCTACCTGTCACGGCTCCTGAAGTGCGCGAGTTAGAGGCTGCGAGCAACCTGCACCTTCTCGAAGACTTCGATCTTGTCACCGACCTTGACGTCGTTGTAGCTCTTCACGCCGATACCGCATTCCATGCCGGCACGTACTTCGGAAGCGTCATCCTTGAAGCGGCGCAGGGATTCCAGCTCGCCTTCGAAGATAACGATGTCTTCACGCAGTACACGGATTGGACGGTTACGGTGAACAACACCTTCGATAACCATGCAACCGGCGATCGCGCCAAACTTCGGCGAACGGAACACGTCACGCACTTCGGCGATACCCAGGATGTTCTCGCGAACATCGCTGCCGAGCATACCGGTCAGGGCTTTCTTGACGTCTTCGATGATGTCGTAGATCACGTTGTAGTAACGCATATCCAGACCTTCCTGCTCGACGATCTTGCGCGCGCCGGCATCGGCACGCACGTTGAAGCCGAACAGTACAGCGTTGGAGGCCAGTGCCAGGTTGGCGTCGGATTCGGTGATACCACCGACACCGCCACCCACTACACGCACTTGCACTTCGTCGTTACCCAGGCCGTTCAAGGCACCGTTCAACGCTTCCAGCGATCCACGGACGTCGGATTTGAGGACGATGTTGAGCGTCTTCTTCTCTTCCTGACCCATGTTTTCGAAGATGTTTTCCAGCTTGCCGGCGTGAGCGCGAGCCAGTTTGACTTCGCGGAACTTGCCTTGACGGAACAGAGCCACTTCACGGGCTTTCTTCTCGTCGGCAACCACGCTCATCTCGTCGCCAGCATCCGGGGTACCGTCCAGGCCGAGGATCTCGACAGGGATGGCCGGACCGGCTTCCTTAATTGGCTTGCCGTTCTCGTCGAGCATGGCACGTACACGGCCATAGTTCGAACCGACCAGGACCATGTCGCCTTGACGCAGGGTACCGTCCTGAACCAGAACGGTAGCCACCGGGCCGCGGCCCTTGTCGAGACGGGATTCAACTACGACACCACGGCCAGGAGCCGACGGAGTTGCAGTCAGTTCCAGGACTTCGGCTTGCAGCAATACGGCTTCGAGCAGTTCGTCGACGCCAGTACCCAGTTTCGCCGAGACTGGTACGAACGGAGTGTCACCACCCCACTCTTCCGACGTCACGCCGTGAACCGACAGTTCGCTACGGATGCGATCGAGGTCAGCACCTGGCTTGTCGATCTTGTTCACTGCAACAACCAGTGGCACACCAGCCGCTACCGCGTGCTGGACAGCTTCAATGGTCTGCGGCATCACGCCGTCGTCCGCTGCAACCACCAGGATCACGATGTCGGTCGCCTTGGCACCACGGGCACGCATTGCGGTAAACGCAGCGTGACCAGGGGTGTCGAGGAACGTCACCATGCCACGGTCGGTTTCAACGTGGTATGCGCCGATGTGCTGGGTGATACCACCGGCTTCGCCAGCAGCAACCTTGGCACGACGGATGTAGTCGAGCAGGGAAGTCTTACCGTGGTCAACGTGGCCCATTACGGTCACGACTGGTGCACGGGAAACTGCCTCGCCTTCAAACTTCAGGGACTCGGCCAGGGAGTCTTCCAGGGCGGTGTCGCTGACCAGGGTCACTTTGTGGCCCAGCTCTTCGGCAACCAACTGGGCAGTTTCCTGATCCAGTACCTGGTTGATGGTCGCTGGAGTACCCAGTTTGAACATGAACTTGATGATTTCAGCAGCCTTGACCGACATCTGCTGGGCGAGATCGCCAACAGTGATGGTTTCGCCGATCTTCACTTCGCGCACGACAGGGCCGGTCGGGCTCTGGAAACCGTGGGCGTTGCGCTTCTTCAGCTTGGCCTTGCCGCGACCACCACGACGGAAGCCATCGCTTTCTTCGTCGGTAGTACGTGGGGCAACGCGTGGAGCCGGCGCCTTTTCCTTGACGGAAGCACGATGCGGAGCGTTTTTGCGCTCGCCATCGCCGCTACCGCGACGACTGTTGTCGTCGGCACGTGGCTTGTCCGGACGACGTTGTTCGTCACGCTTGCGGGTATCGGCCGCAGGAGCCGGAGCAGCCGCCACAACCGGTGCGCTTTCGCGAACTGGCTCGGCCACCACAGCAGGCGCTGCAACAGGTACGGCTTGAGCGGTCGACGCAGCAGCAGGCTGGCGACGCGCTTCTTCTTCGGCGCGACGCTTGGCTTCTTCTTCAGCCTTCTGACGAGCAGCATTTTCTACTGCGCGACGTTCATCCAGTTCACGCTTGCGCTCGGCTTCGATTTCTTCCGGGCTGCGTTGTACGAAGACTTTCTTCTTGCGTACTTCAACGCTGATGCTTTTGCTGCCAGCAACACGCAGGGTGCTGGTGGTTTTACGCTGCAGCGTAATCTTGCGTGGTTCTTCCACTTTCGCCTTGTGGCTGCTTTTCAAGTGAGTCAGCAACGATTGCTTCTCACTGTCAGTCACATGTTCTTCGGCGGCGGTGTGCGGCAGACCTGCCTCACGCATCTGCTGCAACAGGCGCTCTACCGGTGTTTTGACCTCATCGGCCAGTTGTTTCACCGTGACTTGCGTCATGCATTTCTCTCCTCAGGCCGCGCCTAATTACTCGAACCAGTGGGCTCGGGCGGCCATGATCAACTTGCCGGCACGATCATCGTCAATGCCGTCGATGTCGAGCAGGTCGTCAATAGACTGCTCGGCCAGGTCTTCGCGGGTAATTACGCCGCGCACCGCCAGTTCCATCGCCAAATCCTTGTCCATACCCTCAAGCGAGAGCAGGTCTTCGGCCGGATGGGCGTCTGCCAGCTTTTCCTCAGTAGCGATGGCTTTAGTCAACAAGCGATCCTTGGCCCGAGCGCGAAGCTCGTTGACGGTGTCTTCGTCAAAGCCGTCGATGTTGAGCATTTCTTCCAACGGTACGTAGGCAATCTCTTCCAGGCTGGTAAAGCCTTCGTCCACCAGCACCTGCGCCAGATCTTCGTCGACTTCCAGCTCGTCGATGAAGTTGCGCAGGATGTCGCCGGTTTCTGCTTGCTGTTTAGCCTGGATGTCCGATTCGGTCATCACGTTCAGGGTCCAGCCAGTCAACTGGCTAGCCAGACGCACGTTCTGACCACCGCGACCGATGGCCTGAGCCAGATTGTCTGCGCCAACGGCGATGTCCATTGCGTGGGCATCTTCGTCAACGATAATTGCCGCAACCTCGGCCGGGGACATGGCGTTGATCACGAACTGAGCCGGGTTGTCGTCCCACAGAACGATGTCAACACGCTCACCGCCCAACTCACCAGACACTGCCTGGACGCGCGAACCGCGCATACCGATGCAAGCGCCCTGCGGGTCAATGCGTTTGTCCTTGGAGCGAACGGCGATCTTGGCACGCGAACCCGGATCACGGGACGCAGCCATCACTTCGATCAGGCCTTCGGCAATTTCCGGCACTTCGATGCGGAACAACTCGATCAGCATTTCCGGCGCGGTGCGCGACAGGATCAACTGCGGGCCGCGGTTCTCGGTGCGGATTTCCTTGAGCAGCGCACGCAGACGCACGCCAACCCGGAAAGTTTCGCGAGAAATGATGTCTTCACGGGCCAGCAACGCTTCAGCGTTGTTACCCAGATCAACGATCACGTTGTCGCGGGTGACTTTTTTCACGGTGCCGGAGATGATTTCACCCAGGCGCTCGCGGTAAGCGTCAACAACCTGAGCACGCTCGGCTTCGCGAACTTTCTGCACAATGACTTGCTTGGCAGTCTGTGCAGCGATGCGGCCGAACTCGATGGACTCGATTTTCTCTTCTACGACATCACCGACCTTGGCGCCAGGATGCGTTTCGGCAACCTTGCTCGGCCAGGTTTCGATGGCCGGATCGTCCAGGTCTGCTTCTTCGACGACCGTCCAGCGACGGAATGTCTCGTATGCACCCGTGTGGCGATTGATTTCCACACGCAGATCAACTTCGTCTTCGAAACGCTTTTTGGTCGCAGTGGCCAGAGCCAGCTCCAGCGCTTCAAAAATCACGTTTGCCGGTACGCCCTTTTCATTGGATACCGACTCAACAACCAGCAGTACTTCTTTGCTCATCGTACGCCTCGCCTTTCGCAAGCCATTGGATCCGCGGGATCCGCAGTATCTGGCACGCCTCAGTCAAAACTGGGAATAATGTTGGCCTTGTCGATCATATCGATCGGCAACAGGAACTCATGGTCTTCTACCTGCACCACGACATCCTGCTCTTCTACGCCGCGCAGAAGGCCCTGAAAGTTGCGTCGTCCTTCAAAAGGCGAGCGCAGCTTGATCTTCACTTGTTCACCGGCAAATTTTGCAAACTGCTCAAGAGTGAACAGCGGGCGTTCCATGCCAGGCGAGGAAACTTCAAGGGTGTACTCAACGGAGATAGGATCTTCAACATCCAGCACACCGCTGATCTGACGGCTGACGATGGCGCAATCGTCCACCAGCACGCCGCCTTCTTTATCGATATAAACGCGCAACATCGAGTGACGACCCTGAGCCGAAAACTCGACACCCCAGCATTCATAGCCTAGGGCCACGACCACCGGGGCCAGCAAGGCCTGCAACTCTTCTAGCTTGCTCGACACCTGAACCCCCTAGTGCATGTATGTGCATGCTATGCAAAATAAAAAAATGGGCGAAACGCCCATCCTTGAAACGCCGTCGAACAGCGGCGTTGAAAGTGTCCAGCTAACAAAAAGCCCCTTAAAAGGGGCTCCTTAAACTGGTTGCGGGGGCCGGATTTGAACCGACGACCTTCGGGTTATGAGCCCGACGAGCTACCAGACTGCTCCACCCCGCGACAAAGCTGGGGCGGAAGTATACGACCGATCCCCTACAGGGTCAATGTAACCTTCCACCTGCAAGAAAGCCCGCAACAGCGGGCTCTCCTGACTAATTGGTACCGAGAAGGGGACTCGAACCCCTACACCCTATGGGCACAACCACCTCAAGGTTGCGTGTCTACCAATTCCACCACCTCGGCAATACTACGTTTGAAACCCTTCTTACTTCTGCTCTTGAGCTGGAGGCACGTCAGTCGCTGGAGTAGCCGACTTTTGCTCTTGAAGCACCGGGACATCATCAGAAGCCGGTTGTTGCTTTGGAACTTCCAGTACCGCTGGATTTGGGAGACCTACTTGAGTCAGCTGGTGAGCCTTCTCTTTAGCAAAGTAACCTAACCCCAAGCTGGTTATGAAAAAACCTGCGGCAAGTATAGCAGTAAACTTACTAAGAAAGGTAGAGGAACCTTGGCTTCCGAACACAGTATTTGAAGCACCTGCTCCGAAAGACGCGCCAGCATCCGCACCTTTACCCTGCTGCAGCAAAACCAGAGCTACTACGCCCAATGCACCCAGCAGATGAAAAACGACTACGACTGTTTCCAGCATTTTTTCAGTTTCCCGCGGCGCGACAAATCGCACCGAACTCATCTGCATTCAGGGAAGCCCCACCAATCAGGCCCCCATCGATATCCGGCATGCCGAACAGTTCGACCGCATTGGCCGCCTTCACGCTGCCGCCGTATAGAAGCCGCACACCTTGTGCGACTTCAGAATTCTCTGCCGACAACTGGGCGCGAATGGCTGCATGCACATCCTGCGCCTGTTGTGGCGTTGCAGTCAGCCCGGTGCCAATGGCCCAGACCGGCTCGTAAGCGATCACTGCCTTGGCAAAGGCACCGACACCCAGCTCCTCGATGATACTGCCCAGCTGACGCGAGACAACCTCAAGAGTCTTTCCAGCTTCACGCTGCCCAAGGGTTTCCCCTATGCACAACACCGGAATCAAGCCACATGCCTGTGCCGCTGCGAACTTGCGGATCAGCATTCCGTCCTGCTCGCCCATAATCTGGCGGCGTTCGGAGTGCCCGACAAGCACCAGGGAACATCCTGCATCCACCAACTGACTCGGTGCAACTTCACCGGTCAACGCACCTTGTCCGGATTCCACCGCAGAATTCTGCGCGCCGACCGAAATCGACTTTCCTTCCAGGCCATCAATCACTTGATTGATATGCAGGCAAGGCGGGAATACCGCAACATCAACATCGCTCGGCAAGGCCAAGTCACGAAGGCCGTTGATCAGCTCAGCGACGCTGGCGCGGGTACCGTGCATCTTCCAGTTACCAGCTACCATAGGGCGACGCATGCTGTACCTCGTCGGTCAAAGTGGGCGCAGATGTTACCCAACACAATCATGGCTGGCAAGCCGAATTCAGGCAGAAACTTCAGTAACCAGTTTTGCCAGCTCTTCGGCATAGCCACGAACCTGCGTTTCGTCTTCGCCTTCGACCATCACACGCACCAGCGGTTCGGTTCCGGACTTGCGCAACAGCACACGCCCCCGACCTGCCATGGCCTTGGTCACACGTTCGCTGGCTTCCTTGACCGACGGGTGATCGAGAGGGCTTGCGCCGCCACCGAAACGCACATTGATCAGCACCTGAGGGCATTTGCGCAGCGCCTGACGCGCTTCAGCCAAACCTTGCGCACGGGCTTTCAACGCCTTCAGTACCTGCAACGCGGCGATAATCGCATCACCAGTGGTGGTGTAATTGAAGCAAACGATATGACCCGAATTTTCGCCACCGACCAGCCAGTTGCGCTCCAGCAGATCAGCAATCACATAACGATCACCAACATTGGCGCGGACAAATGGAATCGCCAGGTCGGCCAAGGCCAACTCCAATCCCAGGTTGCTCATCAGTGTACCGACTACACCACCTTGCAGCTTGTCTCGCTCATGCAGGTCGCGAGCAATGATGAACAGCAACTCATCACCATCGACGATGGCCCCCGTGTGATCCACCATCAACACCCGGTCACCATCACCATCGAAGGCGATACCCAGATCGGCGTGTTCAGCCAGCACAGCGGCCTGCAGTTGCCCCATATGGGTCGAGCCGCAGTTGTCATTGATATTCAAACCGTTAGGCTGCGCGGACAAGACCACGACTTCGGCACCCAACTCACGAAACACACTCGGCGCCACTTTATAGGTCGCACCATGGGCGCAGTCGATCACAATCTTGAGGCCGGTAAAGCTGGTACCGGTCGGCACACTGCTCTTGCAGAATTCGATATACCGACCCGACGCATCATTGATTCGCGACACCTTGCCGATCTTGCTCGACTCAACCACGGTCATTGGCGTATCGAGCAATTCTTCGATCATATGCTCGACTTCATCCGGCAGCTTGGTGCCGTTGCCGGAGAAGAACTTGATGCCATTGTCATCATGCGGATTGTGCGACGCACTGATCACGATGCCAGCTTCGGCATGAAAGGTACGCGTCAGGTAGGCAATAGCCGGGGTCGGCATAGGCCCAAGGAGCATCACATCAGCACCTGCCGACGTCAGCCCTGCTTCAAGCGCAGATTCGAACATGTAGCCGGAGATCCGGGTGTCCTTGCCTACCAATACCTTGCAGGCGCCCATCTTACGGAACGCCATACCTGCAGCCCAGCCGAGCTTGAGCATGAAATCAGGAGTAATCGGGTATTCACCGACACGCCCACGAATACCATCGGTGCCAAAATATTTTTTGCTCATAAGTGCTCCATCATTCTTATTCGGCGGATTCCACTGCGGCGATCATCCGCACCACATCCACTGTTTCGGCTACATCATGGACGCGCAATATACGCGCACCTTTCGCCGATGCCAGCGCCGCGAGCGCCAAACCACCATACAGTCGGTCCCCAACCGGACGATTCAACGCCTGACCAATCATGCTTTTTCGCGAAACCCCGACCAACAGGGGTCGCCCCAAGGCATGCAGGGCTTCCATATGTTTGAACAAGCTTAGGTTGTGCTGCAAGGTTTTGGCGAAGCCAAAGCCCGGATCAAGAATGATCCGTTCGGCTGGAATACCCGCCAATGAACACTGATGCATGCGCTCGGCGAGAAACCCACCAACTTCCCTTGTAACGTCCTGATACTGTGGATTGTCCTGCATATCACCCGGCTCACCGAGCATATGCATCAGGCAAACCGGTAACCCGGTGGCCGCCGCTGCATCCAGGGCACCATCGCGACGCAACGAACGTACATCATTGATCAACCCGGCACCCAGGCGCGCAGTTTCACGCATGACCGCTGGCGTGGAGGTGTCGACCGAGATGATGACGTCCAGCTCGCGACTGATGCGCTCGACAATAGGGGCTACGCGCTCCAGCTCCTCCAGTGGTGACACCACTCTGGCACCCGGACGAGTGGATTCGCCACCGACATCGATCAGTGTCGCACCAGCCGCCACCATGGCTTCGGCGTGGCGCATGGCCGCGTCGAGCTGGCTGTATTGGCCACCATCGGAGAAAGAATCAGGAGTGACATTGAGAATACCCATGACATGCGTCTGGGCCAAATCAAGAACCCGGTTGCCGCAAGGCAACCGGGTCGAGGACTGAACAGAAGTCATTTCAAACCTTATACGTCAGCAGCAGGACCGCCGATCGGTGTTTCCGGACGCTCATCCTGCACCACCGGAGGGGTGCCGGAAGTACCCGTGCCACCCGACCAGTCGCGTGGCTCGCGAGGTGTACGACCCGCCATGATGTCGTCGATCTGCTCGGCATCGATCGTTTCGTACTTCATCAAGGCATCGGCCATCGCATCGAGCTTGTCACGGTTGTCCGTGAGAATCTGCTTCGCCGTGCCGTAGCACTGATCGATGATGCTGCGCACTTCGGAGTCGATCAGCTTGGCTGTCTCACCAGAGAAGCTTGCATTCTGACCACCGCCGCCGCGACCGAGGAACACTTCACCCTCTTCTTCGGCATACATCAACGGACCGAGCTTCTCCGAGAGCCCCCACTTGGTCACCATGTTCCGCGCAATCTGGCTGGCGCGCATGATGTCGTTGGAAGCACCGGTGGTCACGCCATCGAAGCCCAAGGTCATTTCTTCAGCGATACGACCGCCGTACAACGAGCAGATCTGGCTGATCAACGCACGCTTGGAGAGGCTGTAACGATCTTCTTCCGGCAGGAACATGGTCACACCCAGCGCACGACCGCGCGGGATGATCGACACCTTGTACACTGGATCATGCTCAGGCACGACGCGACCAACAATAGCGTGGCCCGCTTCGTGGTAAGCGGTGTTCTGCTTTTCTTTCTCGGACATGACCATGGATTTGCGCTCGGCGCCCATCATGATTTTGTCTTTCGCCAGTTCGAATTCTTTCATCTCGACGATGCGCTTGCCGGCGCGGGCAGCGAACAACGACGCCTCGTTCACCAGGTTGGCCAGGTCAGCACCGGAGAAGCCTGGAGTACCACGAGCGATCACGGCCGGAGCAACGTCGTCGCCCATCGGCACTTTACGCATGTGAACCTTGAGAATCTGTTCGCGACCACGGATGTCCGGCAGACCGACCACAACCTGACGGTCGAAACGGCCTGGACGCAGCAACGCAGGGTCCAGTACATCAGGACGGTTGGTTGCGGCGATCACGATGATGCCGTCATTCATTTCAAAGCCGTCCATCTCGACCAGCAACTGGTTGAGAGTCTGCTCGCGCTCGTCGTGACCACCACCCATACCAGCACCACGATGGCGACCGACCGCATCGATTTCGTCGATGAAGATGATGCATGGAGCGTGTTTCTTGGCCTGCTCGAACATGTCGCGAACACGGCTGGCACCCACACCGACGAACATTTCGACGAAGTCGGAGCCGGAAATGGTGAAGAACGGTACCTTGGCTTCGCCGGCGATGGCCTTGGCGATCAGGGTTTTACCGGTACCCGGAGGACCGACCATCAGCACACCGCGAGGAATGCGACCACCCAGGCGCTGGAACTTGCCCGGATCGCGCAGGAACTCGACCAGTTCACCGACTTCTTCCTTGGCTTCGTCGCAACCGGCAACGTCAGCCAGGGTCGTTTTCACCTGATCTTCGGAGAGCAGGCGCGCCTTGCTTTTACCGAAGCTCATCGGCCCGCCCTTGCCACCGGCACCGCCCTGCATCTGCCGCATGAAGAACATGAACACGGCGATGATCACGAGGATCGGGAAGCTGGCGACCAGAAGTTGAGTCCAGATGCTTTGCTGTTCAGGCTGCTTGCCTTCGACCACGACGTGGTTATCCACCAGGTCGCCGATCAGGCCGTTGTCCTGGATCGCCGGGCGAATGGTCTTGAAGCTGTCGCCATCGTTGCGCTTGCCGGTAATCACGTAGCCATCAACTGCCACGCGCTCGACCTTGCCATCCTTGACCTGCTGGATGAAGTCGGAATAGTTGAGGGTCTGCGGCTCGTTAGGGCTGGAGAAGTTGTTCATCACCGTCACCAGGACAGCCGCGATGATCAACCACAGGATCAGATTCTTTGCCATATCGTTCAATTAACTACCCTCTGAAGCAAGCTCCGCTACTGGCGCGCGCTTCGCATGATATTCACCGGCCTAACTTACTACATTACCTACAACTTGGCAGGCGCCGTCTGTAACCCTTTGTGAAACACTTCCTACACAATATTCGCTAATTCTGACAAGGCGTAATACAAAAATCCTATCGCCCCGATCGAAAATTCACTCAACCCTCACTGCGTCCCCGGAAACCGCGGCCTAGCAGGTACTGCTCGCGAGAACGGTCGCGCGACGAGGTCGGCTTGCGCATCTGCACCTTCTCGAACTGCTGGCGAACGCTCTTGTGGAACTCGTCGAAGCCTTCACCCTGGAAGATCTTGATCAAAAAATCACCACCGGGCTTGAGCACCCGAGTCGAAAGATCCAGCGCCAACTCGCACAGGAACATCGCTCGCGGCATGTCTACGGCAGGCAGTCCACTCATATTGGGGGCCATATCGGAAATCACAAGGTCTACTTCCTTATTTCCGACGGCATCGAGGATCTGAGCCAGCACGGCATCCTCGGTAAAGTCGCCCTGAATGAAGGTCACGTCCGGGATGCTGTCCATTTCCAGAATGTCAGAAGCGATCAGTGTTCCCTGCCCGCCAATCAGACGACTGGTCACCTGGGACCACCCACCGGGGGCCGCACCAAGGTCGATTACGCTCATTCCAGGACGGATCAGACGGTCCTTTTCCTGGATCTCCAGCAGTTTGTAGCTGGCGCGGGAACGGTACCCGTCTTTTTGTGCCATTTTGACGAATGGGTCGTTGAAATGTTCTTTCAGCCAGTTAAGGCTTGTCTTGGAACGGGCCACGGGATACCTCGGAAATAAAACGGGTCGTGATTAACTGGGCGGTCCCGGACTCGCTCGGGTAAACTGGCCGCCGCTTTTTACAAGATCAGACGCAGGGGTCAGATTATGCCGCTCACTCAAGAGCAGAAGAAACAGTACAAATCCATTGGCCACCATCTGAAACCGGTTCTGATTGTGGCAGACAATGGTTTGACTGAAGGTGTGTTAGCCGAACTCGAACGCGCATTGGCGGATCACGAGCTGATCAAAATCAAGCTCAACATCCTCGATCGCGAATCGCGCCTGGCGTCCATTGCAGAACTCTGCAAGGTCGGCAAAGCGGATCTGGTTCAGGTCATCGGCAAGATGGCACTGATCTACCGCAAGAACTTCAGCGTCAACAAGCAGCTGTCGAACGTCCATCGCTTCAAGTGATGGCAAGGGTCAGGGGTGTGCTTCGCGCACCCTGCCACTCCATCCCGGCATCGGCTGTAACACCAGCACCAGCCCGGAAAAACCCAGAACAAGATAGCTGAACGCCTGCCAACGATCGGCATCCGGCCAGCCGAAACGCACCGCGAAATACATCGCGCACGCATACAGCGCCATCAACAGCAGTTGCCCGCGAATATCCCGCCATAGACTGGCAAGGCCCTCGGCCTTAACCAGCACCAAAGCCTGAAAAATCACACACGCCGTAGCGAATCCCACTACCAGCGTATTGAGCATGCCTGCGATTTCGTCGATCAGCAGCGGCGCCAGGCCAATTCGCCCCAGCACCGGCAACAGACCGATTTGCAACAGCCACAAGCCGCCGACCCACAACATCTGGGTCAGCTGCCAAAGCATGGCGCCCGCACGAAACGGGCGCCGGCCTTCAGATGTGGCGAACTTCGACAATCTCGTACTCGATAACGCCGCCAGGCGTTTTGACTGCAACCACATCACCCTCTTCCTTGGCAATCAAGGCGCGAGCCAGTGGCGAGCCGACCGAAATCTTGCCGAGTTTGAAGTCAGCCTCGTCCTCACCCACGATGTGGTAAGTGACGCGCTCATCAGTCTCGACGTTGGCGATTTCAACGGTAGTGCCGAAAATCACTTTGCCGGTATGCGGAATGGTCGTGACATCAATGACGACCTGATTCTGAATCCGGCCTTCGATGTCACGGATCCGCGCCTCGACCATACCCTGCTGCTCGCGGGCAGCGTGGTATTCGGCGTTTTCCTTCAAGTCACCCAACTCGCGGGCCGTACCGATGTCCTGGCTGAGCTTCGGACGAACGACCTTGGTCAGGTGAGTGTGCTCTTCTTCCAGGGCGCGAGCGCCCTGAACGGTCATTGGGTACTTCGTTATGCTCATGCCTTCAATCCTGCGTGTAGATCCTGCAAGCGGCGCACGGTCTTCTCGGGACCGAACTTCAGCGCTTCGCAGATGGCTTCGCCAGCAGCAATGGTGGTGGTGCAGTAAATCTTGTGCTGCAAGGCATTACGACGAATGGAGTACGAATCGGCGATCGACTGACGACCTTCGGTGGTGTTGATGATCAGCGTGACTTCGTCATTCTTGATCATGTCGACCACGTGCGGACGACCCTCGGTCACCTTGTTCACACGACGCACTTTCAGGCCAGCAGCCTCGATCAGCTTGGCAGTACCGGCAGTGGCGACCACTTCGAAGCCCAAGTTGATCAGATCACGGGCCACGCCCGCAACCAGTGGCTTGTCGTCGTCACGTACGCTGATGAACGCAGTACCGCCGGTCGGCAGCACTTCGCTGGCACCCATCTGGGCCTTGGCGAACGCTTCACCGAAGGTGTCGCCCACGCCCATCACTTCACCGGTGGACTTCATCTCTGGGCCGAGGATCGGGTCAACGCCAGGGAATTTGGCGAACGGGAACACCGCCTCTTTCACGCTGTAGAAGTTCGGAATGATTTCCTTGGTGAAGCCGATTTCTTTCAGAGTCTTACCGGCCATCACGCGCGCCGCGATCATTGCAAGGGAAACACCGATGCACTTGGACACGAACGGCACGGTACGGGAGGCGCGCGGGTTGACTTCGATGACGTAGATGTCGTCGCCTTGCAGCGCCAGCTGAACGTTCATCAGACCGATCACGCCGAGCTCCAGGGCCATTTTCTTGACCTGCTCGCGCATCTCGTCCTGGATGTGCGCCGGCAGCGAGTACGGCGGCAGCGAGCATGCGGAGTCACCGGAGTGAACACCAGCCTGCTCGATGTGCTGCATGATCGCGCCGATTACCACATCTTTACCGTCGCAGACCGCATCCACGTCCATTTCGATGGCGCAGTTGAGGAAGTGATCCAGCAGCACCGGGCTGTCGTTGGACACTTGAACCGCTTCACGCAGATAGCGCTTGAGTTCTTCTTCTTCGTAGACGATTTCCATCGCACGGCCGCCCAGTACATAGGACGGACGCACCACCAGCGGGTAACCGATCTTGGCGGCAGCACGAATCGCTTCGTCTTCGCTGCGCACGGTGGCGTTTGGCGGCTGACGCAGGTTCAGGCGCTGGACCATTTGCTGGAAACGCTCACGGTCTTCGGCACGGTCGATGGCGTCAGGGCTGGTGCCGATGATCGGCACGCCGGCAGCTTCCAGGGCACGCGCCAGTTTCAGCGGGGTCTGGCCGCCGTACTGGACGATCACGCCTTTCGGCTTCTCGACGCGGACGATTTCCAGCACGTCTTCCAGGGTCACTGGTTCGAAGTACAGGCGATCGGAAGTGTCGTAGTCAGTGGAAACGGTTTCCGGGTTGCAGTTGACCATGATGGTCTCGTAACCGTCATCGCGCAGGGCCAGTGCCGCGTGTACGCAGCAGTAGTCGAACTCGATGCCCTGGCCGATGCGGTTAGGACCGCCACCCAGGATCATGATCTTGTCGCGACCCGATGGCGCCGCTTCGCACTCTTCCTCGTACGTCGAGTAGAGGTAGGCAGTATCGGTGGCGAACTCGGCAGCGCAGGTATCGACGCGCTTGTAGACCGGGAAGATTTCC
Source organism: Pseudomonas sp. P1_F7 (assembly GCF_056405655.1). NCBI lineage: Bacteria > Pseudomonadati > Pseudomonadota > Gammaproteobacteria > Pseudomonadales > Pseudomonadaceae > Pseudomonas > Pseudomonas sp. P1_F7. The sequence goes on along the minus strand of NZ_JBFUBR010000015.1, from coordinate 81,379 downwards.
AGCTTGTGACGGTGAGCGCGCAGGCTCTTCTCGGTCACACCCAGCAATTTGGCCAGGCGCATATCGGAGAAGCCTTTGCGCTTGAGGCGGAACATCAGATCGCGGTCGATGCTGGTCAGGCCCAGGGTCTTGACCTTCTCTTCTTCCTTGATCAGGTCTTCCATCTGCACCAGGAACCAAGGGTCGATCATGGTCATGCCGAAGATGTCTTCGACGGTCATGCCGGCGCGCATGGCGTCCGCCACGTACCAGATACGCTCGGCGCCCGGCACGGTCAGCTCGCGCTTGAGTACGCTCATGCTTTCCGGGTTGGCCAGATCAACCTTCTCGTCCAGACCACAAACGCCCACTTCCAGGCCGCGCAGGGCTTTCTGCAGGGATTCCTGGAAGGTACGGCCGATGGCCATGACTTCGCCTACCGACTTCATTTGAGTGGTCAGGCGCGCGTCAGCCTTGGGGAACTTCTCGAACGCGAAGCGTGGCAGCTTGGTGACGACGTAGTCGATGGACGGCTCGAAGGACGCCGGGGTCTTGCCGCCGGTGATGTCGTTCGACAGTTCGTCGAGGGTGTAGCCTACAGCCAGCTTGGCCGCGACCTTGGCGATCGGGAAGCCGGTGGCTTTCGAAGCCAGTGCCGAGGAACGGGATACACGCGGGTTCATCTCGATCACGACCATGCGGCCGGTGTTCGGGCAGATACCGAACTGAACGTTGGAACCGCCGGTTTCCACGCCGATCTCGCGCAGTACCGCCAGGGAGGCGTTACGCAGGATCTGGTATTCCTTGTCGGTCAGGGTCTGTGCAGGAGCCACGGTGATCGAGTCACCAGTGTGCACGCCCATCGGGTCGAAGTTTTCGATGGAGCAGACGATGATGCAGTTGTCCTTCTTATCGCGGACAACCTCCATCTCGTATTCTTTCCAGCCGATCAGCGATTCGTCGATCAGCAGCTCCTTGGTCGGCGACAGGTCCAGACCACGGGCGCAGATTTCTTCGAACTCTTCACGGTTGTAAGCGATACCGCCACCGGTGCCGCCCATGGTGAAGGACGGACGGATGATGCACGGGAAGCCGAGCTTCTCGAGGACCGCATTGGCCTCTTCCATGCTGTGGGCGATACCGGAACGCGGGCACGCCAGGCCGATGGACTTCATCGCCTTGTCGAAACGCGAACGGTCTTCAGCCTTGTCGATGGTGTCGGCGTTGGCACCGATCATCTCTACGCCGAACTTTTCCAGAACGCCTTCGCGCTCCAGGTCCAGGGCGCAGTTCAGAGCGGTCTGGCCACCCATGGTCGGCAGCAGTGCGTCCGGACGCTCTTTCTCGATGATCTTGGCAACGGTCTGCCACTTGATCGGTTCGATGTAGGTGGCGTCGGCCATGGCCGGGTCGGTCATGATGGTGGCCGGGTTGGAGTTCACCAGGATAACGCGGTAACCCTCCTCGCGCAGGGCTTTACAGGCCTGGGCGCCGGAGTAGTCGAATTCGCAGGCCTGGCCGATCACGATCGGGCCAGCACCAAGAATCAGGATGCTTTTAATGTCTGTACGTTTTGGCATGGGTTTGTCACTCAAATCCGCAGGTCAGTCGGCAAGCCGTCTTGTTCAATCTCAGAAGCCTTGGGGGGGGGCCGCCGGTGTCGGGACCACCCTCAAGCTTTGCTACATCAGGGCGAGCGATCAGCGTCGCTTGGCCATCTCGGTGATGAAGCGATCAAACAATGGCGCTACGTCGTTCGGGCCAGGGCTGGCTTCCGGGTGACCCTGGAAGCTGAAGGCGCTCTTGTCGGTACGCTCGATACCTTGCAGGGTGCCGTCGAACAGCGATTTGTGGATCGCGCGAACGTTGGCCGGCAGGGTCGCTTCGTCTACGGCAAAACCGTGGTTCTGGCTGGTGATCATCACCACGCCGCTGTCCAGGTCCTGGACGGGGTGGTTGGCACCGTGGTGGCCGTGACCCATTTTCAGGGTCTTGGCGCCGGAGGCCAGGGCCAGCAGCTGGTGACCGAGGCAGATACCGAAGACCGGGATCTCGGTTTCCAGCACGTCCTTGATCGCCTGGATCGCGTAGTCGCAAGGCTCCGGATCACCAGGGCCGTTGGACAGGAACACGCCGTCCGGCTTCAGTGCCAGCACATCGGCAGCTGGGGTTTGCGCAGGCACGACGGTCACGCGGCAACCGCGCTCGACCAACATGCGCAGGATGTTCACCTTGACGCCGTAGTCGTAGGCAACCACGTGGTACGGCAGTTCGGAGGCTTCGATGGTCGCGTGGCTGTCGGTTTTCAGATCCCAGACAGTCGAGCGCCACTCGTAGCTTTCCTTGGTGCTGACGACTTTCGCCAGGTCCATGCCCTTGAGGCCAGGGAAACCCTGGGCGGCGGCGATGGCGGCGGCTTCGGAAATGTTGTCACCGGCCATGATGCAGCCGTTCTGCGCGCCTTTTTCACGCAGGATGCGCGTCAGGCGGCGGGTGTCGATACCGGCGATGGCCACAACATTGTTGGCCTTCAGGTAGTCGGACAGGGACATCGTGTTACGCCAGTTGCTCGCCACCAGTGGCAGGTCACGGATGACCAGGCCGGCAGACCAGACGCGATTGGACTCGGCGTCTTCCGGCGTGGTGCCGGTGTTGCCGATGTGCGGGTAAGTCAGGGTAACGATCTGTTGGGCGTAGGAAGGATCGGTAAGGATTTCCTGATAGCCGGTCATTGCGGTGTTGAACACCACCTCACCAACGGTCTGACCGTCGGCTCCAATGGCTTCGCCGCGAAAAATGCTGCCATCAGCAAGGGCGAGTATGGCTGGCTTAGTCAAGAAGACCTCCCGTAAATAAAGCCTGAAAGGGCGATCGCAGGTTGTAAAAAAGCGGAGTGACGTATGGACACGTCACCCCGCTTCTTCACTGAATTATTCTGCGCGCTTTTAGTGGACACACTAAAGCTGTAGCTTACAGAAAAAGGCTTTTTTGGTCTACCGCCAATGAGCCTTAAAGGCTGGAGAATGCGACAGGACGTCGCTTGGCGGAACAAAACCGGGCTCAAACGCTGTGCGCGAGCCCGATTTCGCGTGCATCTTAACGCAGATCGAGCACGTCTTGCATGTCGTAAAGGCCAGGCTCGCGCCCGTCCAGCCACAATGCAGCACGTACCGCGCCCTTGGCGAAGGTCATACGACTGGACGCCTTGTGAGTAATCTCGACACGCTCGCCGTCGGCGGCGAACAGCACTGTGTGATCACCGACGATGTCGCCAGCGCGCACAGTGGCGAAACCAATGGTCTCGCGATTACGAGCGCCGGTCTGACCCTCACGACCGTACACCGCCACTTTCTTCAGATCGCGGCCCAGAGCATCGGCAATCACCTCGCCCATGCGCACGGCAGTGCCGGACGGCGCATCGACTTTATGCCGATGGTGAGCTTCGGTGATTTCGATATCGACATCGTCGCCCAATACTCGAGCGGCCGTGTCGAGCAACTTCAGGCACAGGTTGACCCCGACACTGAAATTGGCCGCGAAGACAATCGGAATGTCCTTGCCCGCTTCCGCCAGCAACTGCTTTTCTTCAATGCTGAAGCCGGTGGTACCGATGATCATGGCCTTGCCGTGCTTACGGCAGAAAGCCAGGTTCTTCAGGGTCACCGTCGGGTGCGTGAAGTCGATCAGCACGTCGAACTCGTCGACCACCCGATCCAGATCACCGGACAGAGGCACGCCGATACGACCCAGCGCAGCCAGCTCACCGGCATCCGCACCGACCAGCGTGCTGTCGGGACGATCCACCGCCGCCGTCAGACCGGCGCCCGGGGTTTGCTGCACGGCTTCAATCAGGGTCTTGCCCATGCGCCCCGCGGCGCCCATCACTGCAATACGTCGCATGCCTGTCTCCTTACAAATCGCCGAAGAAACGCTTCACGCCTTCGAACCAACCGGTGGTTTTTGGCGAATGGCTGTTGTCGTCCGCCAGGGAGCTACGGAACTCTTCGAGCATTTCGCGCTGACGACGGCTCAGGTTGACCGGAGTCTCGACCGCCACACGGCACATCAAGTCGCCAGCACCACCGCCACGCACAGGCGCGACGCCCTTGCCGCGAACACGGAACTGCTTGCCGGTCTGGGTCCCTTCAGGGATCTTCAGCTTGACCCGACCATCAAGGGTCGGAATCTCCAGCTCGCCACCCAGCGCCGCATCGACGAAGCTGATCGGCACTTCGCAGAACAGATGCTTGCCATCGCGCTGGAAAATCGAGTGCTCGCGCACATTGATCACCACGTACAGGTCGCCAGTTGGCCCACCCTGGGCACCCGCTTCGCCTTCGCCGGACAAACGAATGCGGTCACCGGTATCGACACCGGCCGGCACTTTCACCGACAGGGTCTTGTACTCTTCGACACGACCTTCGCCGTGGCAGGAATCGCACGGATCGGAAATGATCTTGCCCTGGCCATGGCAGCGCGGACAGGTCTGCTGCACCGAGAAGAAGCCTTGCTGCATGCGCACCTGGCCGATACCGCCGCAAGTCGGGCAGGTCACCGGCGCAGAACCTTTCTTGGCACCGGAGCCGTCGCAAGGCTTGCAGTTGACCAGCGTCGGAACGCGGATATTCACGGTCGTACCGCGCACCGCCTCTTCGAGATCCAGCTCCAGGGTGTAGCGCAAGTCACTGCCGCGCTGAGCACCGCCACGGGAACCGCCGCGACCACCACCGAAGAAGTCACTGAAGACATCGCCAAAGATGTCGGAGAAGTTCTGGCCACCGAAACCGGCACCGCCGCCACCCATGCTCGGGTCGACACCGGCATGGCCATACTGGTCATATGCCGCGCGCTTGCTGGAGTCGGACAGCACTTCGTAGGCCTCGTTGGCCTCTTTGAACATGTCTTCCGATGCTTTGTCATCGGGATTACGGTCCGGGTGATGCTTCATTGCCAGGCGACGGTAAGCCTTCTTCAGGTCCGCTTCGCTTGAGCCACGCTCAACACCCAACACTTCGTAATAGTCACGCTTTGCCATAAGTCTTTGCACTCTTGAGGACGTCCGACAAAACCCTCCTGAGTTTGCCGAACTCGTTGAGCCCCAATACAGGCCCGGACCCAACTCACGTCAATTCAACGATCCTGGTCTTTGTTTCAAATTGGCACTTACAGCTCGGAAAGCAGGAGCATTCCCGGCCATGCCAGCAGCACGCGAATGCTGTCGCATGCTGTAAAAATTCGCGTATTCCAGATACGCCAACGCGGGAGCAAGCTCCCGCGCGGCGACATCCTACCAGTCACCGCCTTAAGGCAGTCAACCGGCCGACCAACAACTTACTTGTGGTCTTTGACTTCTTCGAACTCGGCATCGACAACGTCGTCAGCCTTTTCCGCCTTGTCGTCGTGCGGTGCCGCGCCTTCAGCAGGCTGAGCCTGTTCGGCGTACATCTTCTGCGCCACTGGAGCGGAGACTTTCGACAGTTCTTCAACCTTGGCGTCGATAGCAGCCTTGTCGTCGCCTTTAACGGCGGCTTCCAGGGCAACTACAGCAGCTTCGATTGCAGTCTTCTCTTCAGCAGTCACTTTATCGCCGGCATCGGCAACCATTTTGCGCGTCGAGTGAACCAGTGCATCACCCTGGTTACGGGCAGCGGCCAGCTCTTCGAACTTGCGGTCTTCCTCGGCGTTCGCCTCGGCATCACGCACCATACGCTCGATTTCTTCGTCGGACAGACCGGAGTTGGCCTTGATCACGATCGACTGAGTCTTGCCGGTAGCCTTGTCCTTCGCACCTACGTGCAGGATGCCGTTGGCGTCGATGTCGAAGGTCACTTCGATCTGCGGCACACCACGTGGAGCTGGTGGAATGTCGGCCAGGTCGAACTTGCCCAGGGACTTGTTCTGTGCGGCCTGCTTACGCTCGCCTTGCAGCACGTGAATAGTCACGGCGCCCTGGTTGTCGTCGGCAGTCGAGAACACTTGCGATTTCTTGGTAGGAATCGTGGTGTTTTTCTCGATCAGCGCGGTCATCACGCCACCCATGGTTTCGATACCCAGGGTCAGCGGGCTGACGTCGAGCAGCAGAACGTCCTTCACGTCACCGGCCAGTACCGCGCCCTGGATGGCAGCACCCATGGCAACAGCTTCGTCCGGGTTGACGTCTTTACGAGCTTCTTTACCGAAGAACTCGGTTACCAGCTTCTGAACCAGTGGCATACGGGTCTGACCGCCCACCAGGATCACGTCGTTGATCGCGCCAACGTCGATACCGGCATCTTTCATTGCGATGCGGCAAGGTTCGATGGTGCGCTGAACCAGGTCTTCCACCAGCGCTTCGAGCTTGGCGCGGGAGATCTTCACGTTCAGGTGCTTAGGACCGGTGGCGTCTGCAGTGATGTACGGCAGGTTCACGTCGGTCGACTGACTCGAGGACAGTTCGATCTTGGCTTTTTCAGCAGCCTCTTTCAGGCGCTGCATGGCCAGCGGGTCGCCCTTGAGGTTCATGCCGCTTTCTTTCTTGAATTCGTCGACGAGGTAGTCGATCAGACGAATGTCAAAGTCTTCACCGCCCAGGAACGTGTCACCGTTGGTGGCCAGTACTTCGAACTGGTGCTCGCCATCGACTTCAGCGATCTCGATCACGGAAACGTCGAAAGTACCGCCACCCAGGTCGTAAACGATCACGGTGTGATCGCCCTTGGCCTTGTCCATACCGTAAGCCAGAGCAGCTGCGGTTGGTTCGTTGATGATACGTTTTACGTCCAGACCGGCGATGCGGCCGGCGTCCTTGGTGGCTTGACGCTGGCTGTCGTTGAAGTAGGCCGGAACGGTGATCACCGCCTCAGTCACGGTCTCGCCGAGGTAGTCTTCGGCGGTCTTCTTCATTTTCTTCAGGATTTCAGCCGAGATTTGTGGCGGTGCCATTTTCTGGCCGTTCACTTCAACCCAGGCGTCGCTGTTGTCAGCCTTGACGATCTTGTAAGGGACCATCTGGATGTCTTTCTGCACAACTTCTTCGTCGAAACGACGACCGATCAGACGCTTCACCGCATACAGGGTGTTGTGCGGATTGGTCACAGCCTGACGCTTGGCCGACTGGCCAACCAGAATTTCGCCATCGTTGGCGTAAGCGATGATCGACGGCGTGGTACGCGCGCCTTCAGCGTTTTCAATAACTTTTGCCTTGCCGTTTTCCAGCACGGAGACGCAGGAGTTGGTAGTCCCCAGGTCGATACCGATAATTTTGCCCATGTTCACTCTCCCGAAACTTTGGATTTGGTTGCCGCAGCAGTGGTGGCTAACTGCGGTAGCACTTAAACGCTTGACTTATAAATGGGGGCCTTGCGGCGGATTTCAAGCCTGCTCGTCAATCGAAGGCGAAACCGGCGCAGGCGCCTTGCTGACCACGACCATCGCCGGGCGCAGCAAGCGACCATTGAGCTGATAGCCCTTCTGGAACACCTTCAGAACGCTGTTCGGCTCGACATCGGCGCTTTCCTGCATGGCCATCGCCTGATGTTGAACGGCGTTGAACGGTTCGCCATGCGGATCGATCGCTTCAAGCTGATAACGCTTGAGAGTGTCGTGGAACATTTTCAGGGTCAGCTCGATGCCTTCGCGCATCGGACGGATGCTTTCGTCGTCCGGGCTGGACAGTTCCAGGCCGCGTTCCAGGCTGTCGACGATCGGCAACAGGTCGCCGGCGAATTTTTCCAGCGCGAACTTGTGAGCCTTCTCCACATCCTGCTCGGCGCGACGGCGGACGTTCTGCAGATCGGCGGCTACACGCAAAGCCTGATCCTGAGCGCCTGCCAGTTGCTCTTCGAGCACTTGTACACGAGCCGCCAGGTCTTCACCCGAAGCCTCGGGCGCCTGGTTGGCGTCTGGGTTTTGCGTATCCACTGTCTGTTCGTCAGCCATAGAATTCTCCTTTCAATATCGTCCGCGAGCTCGACTCGCGCTTCTGCCCAGCTATATGGGGCCGCAAAATCCGGCTTCAAGGGGCACCGACGATTAACCCTACAAAAAACAACTGCTTTGTCATTCCCGGTCGCGATAAGGGTTTCGTCGGACCGAGCGAATCGAGCTAACGAGGGGCATTGTCAGCCAGAAACAAAACACTGTATAAATAACCAGACCTAACACCTGGGAGCGGCCCATATGCTGGTGCACCTGTCCGTACACAACTACGCCATCGTTGAACATCTCGATCTCGAACTCGATCGCGGGATGAGCGTGATCACCGGGGAAACCGGCGCGGGCAAGTCGATCATGCTCGACGCGCTGGGCCTTACCCTGGGTGATCGCGCCGACAGCGGCGTGGTCCGCCCCGGCGCCGACAAGGCCGACATCCTGGCCACCTTTGATCTGGCCGACATTCCGGAGGCCAGCGCCTGGCTGGCCGAACGCGACCTCGAAAGCGACGGCCCGTGCATCCTGCGCCGGGTGATCACATCCGAAGGACGCTCGCGTGGCTACATCAACGGCACACCCTGCCCACTTGGCGATCTCAAGGCGCTGGGCGAGCTACTGATCGACATCCACAGCCAGCACGAACACCAATCCCTGCTCAAGACCGATACCCACCGCCGCCTGCTCGATGAATATGCCGGCGCGACGGATCTTGCCCGCCAGGTTCAACTCGCCGCCCAGCGCTGGCGCCAGACCCGCCAGGAACTGGAGCGACTCTCCAACTCCGGCGATGAGCAACGCGCCCGCCATCAGTTGCTCAGCTACCAACTCGAAGAGCTGGAAAACCTTGGCCTTGGCGACAACGAGCTGGAGCAGCTTGAACAGGAACACAAGAACCTGACCAACGCCGAGACCTTGCTCGGGATCTGCCGGCAAGTCGTCGAGCAATGCAGTGAAAGTGATTCCGGAAATGTCCTCTACGCCCTCACCGCCAGCCTCAACCGCCTGTCGAGCGTGAACAGCTCGATCGGCGCGCTGGGCGAAGCCAGCAGCTTGTTGACCAGTGCACAGATCCAGGTTGAAGAGGCCGTTGGTGAACTGAACCGCTTCCTCGACAACTTCGACGCCGACCCATCGCGCCTTCAATACCTCGAAGAGCGCCTTGACGCGATCTACACCCTGGCGCGCAAACACCGCATCCAGCCGACCGAAGTTGCCGAGATGCAACAGAAACTGCTGGATGAAATCGAAACCCTCAACGCCAACGACGAATCCATCGAGCGGTTAAGCGATGAGCTGTCTTCATACGCTCGCCATTATCAGGAAAAAGCCCGAGAGCTCAGCGATCTGCGCCATCAAGCCTCGAACAGCCTGGCCAGCGCCGTGGAACAGGAAATCCAGCGACTGGGCATGCCTGGTGGGCGCTTCACCATCGAGTTGCGTCCAAACAGCAGCGACGAGCTACTACCTAACGGACTTGAACAGGTTGAACTACTGGTCAGTGCTAACCCGGGCCAACCATTGAAAGCTTTGGCAAAAGTCGCATCCGGAGGCGAACTGTCGCGGATCAGCCTGGCGATTCAGGTCATCACCGCGCAGACATCTCGCGTTCCTACCCTGGTGTTTGACGAAGTGGACGTCGGTATCGGCGGCCCGACTGCGGAGATCGTCGGCCAGTTGCTGCGCAGGCTCGGCGAGCGCGGGCAGGTACTGACCGTGACCCACTTGCCACAAGTGGCAGCGCAAGGTCATCAACATCTATTTGTACATAAAGTGCGCGGCGAAGATGCCACCCGCACGGCCGTTTCCAAATTGAGCAAAAACGACCGCGTCGAAGAAGTCGCACGGATGCTGGGTGGCATCGATCTCACCAAGGAGTCCCTGGCTCACGCCAAAAAAATGGTGGTCGCCGCGAAAGCCTGAATAAAGGCAGAAAGCACGAAGGCGACCCTGGGGTCGCCTTCGTTCGTTTCGCGAACCTGAGTTCGCGCGACATGCTTACTTTTTCTTGCGCACGTACAGCACCAGATTGTGATCAACCATCTCGAAGCCATACTTGTCGACGATTGCTTTCTGAAGCCGCTCGATTTCTTCGTCGAAGAATTCGATTACTTCGCTGGTTTCGACGTTGACCATATGATCGTGATGCTTTCCGTCGTCCAGCTCGAAGACCGCATGGCCTCCGTCGAAGTTGTGCCGCACCACAAGGCCAGCTGCCTCGAACTGGGTCAGAACACGGTAAACCGTGGCCAGACCGACGTCCTCACCAGCCTCCATAAGGGCCTTGTAGACATCCTCGGCACTCATGTGGCGCTGCTCGGCGGAATCGAGCATTTGCAGAATTTTGACCCGTGGCAGGGTCACTTTGAGGCCGGCTTTGCGTAGTTCGCTATTTTCAACCATGGTCAGCTTTCTCGCGATGCTGCTTCGCAGCTTCTCTTAATGCGGGTATGATCGGCGTTTACGTTGTCCCAGCCAAGATAGTGGAAGTCGCCCACCGATGCAAAACACCAAGCTCTTGCTAACCAGTTTCACCTTTGTGGGACTGCTCGCACTCGCCGGTTGTTCATTCCCCGGGGTTTACAAAATCGACATCCAGCAGGGCAATGTCGTCACGCAGGACATGATAGACCAGTTACGCCCGGGAATGACCCGTAAGCAAGTACGGTTTATCATGGGCAACCCTCTGCTGACTGACACGTTCCATGCCGATCGCTGGGATTATCTGTACAGCCTGCAACCCGGTGGCGGTGAACGCCAACAGGAACGCATCAGCGTTATCTTCAACCCAAATGATCAGCTTGTCAGCCTCTCCGGTGATTTCATGCCTGGCGTGAGCCGTGACGAAGCCATTCTCGGCAAGGACAGCGGCACGACAGTGGCTGCCCCGGCAGAAAACGTCGAGAAACCAAAACCGGAAAAACCGGTCAAGCCAGGCTCGTTGCTGGACCAGATCCAGAAGGACGTCGACGGCGTAGAAACCGTACCGGTCCCGACGCCGCGACCGCTGGAAACCTCGCCGCAATAATTTGCGACGCAATAAAAAGCCCGGCATGCCCGGGCTTTTTATTGTCTGGCGTTCAAGCCACTCACTGATTCCGGGCTTTGGCCTCGGCAGCTTTTGCCGCGCGCAGTCGGCGCACCTCTTTCGGATCGGCCAACAGCGGTCGGTAAATTTCGATGCGATCCCCTGCCCGGACTGCCCGACTCTCCGGATCGGCTACAACCTTGCCAAAGATACCGACAGGGCAATTGGTCAGATCCAGCTCCGGAAACTCCTCAGCCATGGCCGACCTGAGCAGAGCTGCCCGCACGCTCGTCCCGACCGGCACCGTCAGCGTCAGTAGCACCTGACGGTCTACGGCTGCGTAGACCACCTCGACTTCAATCATGACCTCAACCATGTATCTGCTTGGCGCGCTGGCAGAACGCATCCACCAGTGTATTGGCCGCCTGGTTGAACAGCGGCCCCAAGGTGGCCCGAACCAACGGCCCGGCATAGTCGAACGACAGATCGAGACTGATCTTGCAGGCCTTCTCGCCCAGCGGCTTGAACACCCACACGCCATGCAACTGATTGAACGGGCCTTCCTCAAGGTTCATCTCGATCGATTGACCAGGCACCAGGGTGTTACGCGTCACGAAATGCTGACTGAGGCCACCCTTCGCCACGCCAACGCTCGCCCGCATATGCTCAGGCGAGCTTTCGAGGACTTCGGCCGACGAGCACCACGGCAGAAACTCCGGATAGCGTGCCACGTCGTTGACCAGGTCATACAGCGCTTGCGCCGGGTACGGCAGCAAGGCCGAACGTGAAATGTGTGTCGTCATGTCAGCGTCACTTCCACAGCTGGGCGGCAAACACTACGAGAATGCCGATGGGCGCCACATAGCGCATCAAGAACAAGGACAGGCCGAACAGCGCAGGGTTGCGAATCGACAATTCGTCGCGCACCGCTTCACGCCCCATGATCCAGCCCGCAAATACCACGAAACACAAACCGCCAAGCGGCAACATGAGTCGCGAGGTGAAGAAATCGATCACGCCGAAGAAGTCGAGACCACCGGTTGCTCCCCATTGGTAGAGGTGGAACATCCCGCCTTCGTTCACGAAGAACCTGGCCTCCTTCCAGATATTGAAGGAGAACACTGTGCCCAGACCGACGAACCAGCAGCTGAAAGCCAGCCAGAAGGTTACCCAGGCACGGCTCACTTTAGTGCGCTCGACCAGGTAAGCCACCATCGGCTCAAGCAGGGAAATCGCCGAACTCCAGGCAGCGACCGCCACCAGCACGAAGAACACCACACCCATCAATTGCCCAAACGCCACGTTACCGAAGGCAAACGGCAGGCTGACAAACATCAGCCCCGGCCCTTCGCTCGGATTCAGGCCCGCCGCGAACACAATCGGAAACAGTGCCAGGCCGGCCACCAGGGAAACAAAGGTATCGAGCAGCGCCACGCCAACGACCGTCCCTGAAATCGACGAACTCTTCGGCATGTAGGCGCCATAGATCATGATCGAGCCGACGCCCACGCTCAGGGAAAAGAACGCGTGCCCCATCGCGGGCAGCAAACCGTCCAGAACCTTTTCCGGGTGGAAATCGAACATGAAATGCACGCCCTCCATGAAATGCCCAGTGGTCATGCTGTAGCCCAGCAGCACCAGGACCATCACAAACAGCAGCGGCATCATGATGCGCAGGCTACGCTCAAGCCCGGCGACCACACCCCTGGCAATCACCACCGCTGACAACAGCATGAAAATCGTGTGCCAAAGTGTCAGGCGCCATGGATCGGCGATCACGTTGCCGAAGTAAGCCCCCACCTGATCCGCCGTTACCCCCTGAAAGTCGCCACGCCCCATGTCGATGATGTAATCCAGCGACCAGCCGCCGACCACACTGTAGAAAGACAGGATCAGCAACGCCGTGATCATTCCGGCAAATGCGCCCCAGGACCATTTCGCCGAGTGCCCCGCCTCGACCGCCAGCGTCTTCAAGGCATTGGCCGGGCTCTGCCGGGCACGCCGGCCGATCAGGGTTTCCGCCAGCATGACCGGCACCCCGATCAGCGCGATGCAGGCCAGGAACATCAGCACGAAGGCGCCGCCGCCATAGACGCCGACCATGTACGGGAATTTCCAGATACTACCCAGCCCCACGGCCGAACCGGTCGCGGCGAGTATGAAGACCCAGCGGCTAGCCCAACTGCCGTGGACAGAAACCTTGTCTGTCGACATCGTTATCACGCCCAAGCGTTCAAAAAAGAGGCCGCATTGTCCGGGATTCAATCAACCTGCTCAAGCACGTAGCAACACCGTAGCCGACTCGCGTGCAACTCCCTATAATGCCGCCCCTATGGCTAAACAGAAGAAACACCCAACAGGGACCATCGCGCAAAACAAAAAGGCGCGACACGATTACTTCATCGAACATCGTTTCGAGGCTGGTCTGGTCCTGGCCGGCTGGGAAGTAAAAAGTCTGCGGGCAAGCAAGCTGCAGCTGGTTGACAGCTACGTACTGCTAAAGGATGGCGAAGCCTGGCTGCTCGGCAGCCACATTACGCCCCTGACGACCGCCAGTACCCACGTCATCGCGGATCCGGTGCGCACCCGTAAATTGCTGCTCAACCGGCGCGAGCTGGAAAAGCTGGCCGCGGCCGTGCAGCAAAAGGGTTACGCCTGCGTGTGCCTGTCCTGGTACTGGAGCAAGCACATGGTCAAGTGCGAAATCGCTCTGGGCAAGGGCAAGAAGGAATACGACAAGCGCGATACCGAGCGCGAACGCGACGCCGGTCGCGAGTTGCAGCGCGCGGTGCGCAACAAGGGCAAGGAAGACTGATTTTTCCGCCTGAGTTTCGCGGCGCCATCGAAAAGATCGCAGCCTGCGGCAGCTCCTACAGGGAACGCATTCCAATGTAGGAGCTGCCGCAGGCTGCGATCTTTTGTTTTAACGATCACATCCCCTTGCGCCGCTCCGCCCGGGCCATGCGCTGCACTTCCTGACGCACTTCCTCCAGCACCTCCTGCACATACAAAATGTGCCGACTGGAAACTTCCCGCGCCTGCTCCGCTCGCCCTTCGATAATCGCCTGGTACAACTCCCGGTGCTGCGTGATCAACATGTCGCGGGTTTCAGTGCGCTGCTTGTACATGCCACCGATGTTAGTCACCACGTTGCGCTTGAGCAGGTCGAACAGCCCGCGAATGGTGTGCAGCAACACGGCATTGTGGCTGGCCTCGGCGATCGCCAGGTGAAAACTTGCGTCCGCAGCCCCCTCTTCGGCACGACTCACCTCTTCGTGACGGGAATAGCAGTCCTGCAATTCGTTGAACGCTGCGGTCAGCCGCTCGCGATCCACATCAGTGGCACGTAGCGCCGCGTAGTAGGCGCAGGACGCTTCCAGCGTATGGCGAAACTCCAGCAGATCGCGCTGCGCCTCGGGATTGCTTTCCAGCAGATGTAACAAGGGATCACTGAAGGTGCTACCCAGTGATTCCACCACATAGTTGCCGCCGCCCTGGCGACTGACGAGCAGGCCCTTGGCGGTCAGCTTCTGAATGGCTTCGCGCAACGAAGGGCGTGACACGCCAAATTGCTCGGCCAGCGCGCGCTCGGCCGGCAAGCGCTCACCCGCTTTCAGCGTGCCCTCGAGGATCATGCCCTCAAGCTGCTCGACAATATCGTCAGACAAACGGCGCTGACGAATCTGATCAAACCCCATAACTCGATTACTCCACGATCCGACGGCTCGCCGGGGCTCTATTCTGGCCTATCGGGGCCGTGCCAGCACCTGCCACAACGCATTTGGTCATACCAGGCAGACGACCTGCGCACTTCGCATTCGACAAAAGTTTTAGGGCGGCAAATTGACACACCGCCTACAAGGCTTTTACCCTAGCCAACAGCGATTGTAAATTGGTCTTACCAATTACCCAAGAACGCTGATCAGTGCCTGACCAACAACAATTAGGGGCCACCCCATATGCAAACCTGGCAACAGCTCTATACCCCGCTCGGCAGCCTCGGCCTGTCCGCACTCGCCGCCGTCATCCCCATCGTGTTTTTCTTCCTGGCTTTGGCCGTGTTCCGCCTCAAAGGGCATGTGGCCGGCAGCATCACCCTGGCTTTGTCGATTCTGGTGGCGATCTTCGCTTTCCAGATGCCGGTCGATATGGCGTTCGCCGCCGCCGGGTATGGCTTCGCTTATGGCCTGTGGCCGATTGCCTGGATCATCGTGGCAGCGGTGTTCCTCTACAAACTGACGGTCAAGAGCGGGCAGTTTGAAGTCATCCGCAGTTCGGTCCTGTCGATCACCGATGACCAGCGCCTGCAGGTTCTGCTGATCGGTTTCTGCTTCGGCGCCTTCCTCGAAGGTGCAGCCGGTTTTGGCGCACCGGTGGCGATTACCGCTGCGCTGCTGGTAGGTCTTGGCTTCAACCCGCTGTACGCCGCTGGCCTGTGCCTGATCGCCAACACCGCGCCAGTGGCCTTCGGTGCCCTGGGCATTCCGATCATCGTTGCCGGCCAAGTCACCGGCATCGACGCGTTCAAGATCGGCGCCATGACCGGCCGCCAATTGCCGCTGCTGTCGATGTTCGTGCCGTTCTGGCTGGTGTTCATGATGGATGGCCTGCGCGGCGTGCGGGAAACCTGGCCCGCAGCTCTGGTGGCCGGCTTGAGCTTTGCCGTGACCCAATACTTCACCTCGAACTTCATCGGCCCGGAACTGCCGGACATCACCTCGGCCCTGGCTAGCTTGATCTCCCTGACCCTGTTCCTGAAAGTCTGGCAACCAAAACGCGCCGCCGGCCAACACATCGTTGGCGCTGTCTCGGCCTCCGTAGTGAGCGCCAGCGTCGGTGGTTTCGGCCAGAAGCGCACCACTGTGGCTTCGCCTTACAGCCTTGGGGAAATCTTCAAGGCCTGGTCGCCGTTCCTGATCCTGACCGTACTGGTCACCATCTGGACCCTGAAGCCGTTCAAGGCGATGTTCGCCGCCGGCGGTTCGATGTACAGCTTCGTATTCAACTTCGCCATCCCGCATCTGGACCAGATGGTGATCAAGGTCGCACCGATCGTGGCCGCGCCAACCGCCATTCCGGCGGTGTTCAAACTGGACCCGATTTCCGCCACCGGCACGGCGATTTTCTTCTCGGCCCTGATCTCTATGCTGGTGCTGAAGATCAACATCAAAATTGGTCTGACCACTTTTAAAGAGACCTTCTACGAACTGCGATGGCCGATCCTGTCCATCGGCATGGTGCTGGCGTTTGCCTTCGTCACCAACTACTCAGGCATGTCCTCGACCATGGCCCTGGTACTGGCGGCGACGGGTGCAGCCTTCCCGTTCTTCTCGCCGTTCCTCGGCTGGCTCGGTGTGTTCCTCACAGGCTCCGATACCTCGTCCAACGCCCTGTTCAGCTCGCTGCAAGCGACCACTGCGCACCAGATCGGTGTCAACGACACCTTGCTGGTGGCGGCGAACACCAGTGGCGGCGTGACCGGCAAGATGATCTCGCCACAATCGATCGCCGTGGCTTGTGCCGCGACCGGCCTGGTGGGCAAAGAATCGGATCTGTTCCGCTTCACCCTCAAGCACAGCCTATTCTTTGCAACGATTGTCGGCTTGATCACGTTGGCCCAGGCCTACTGGTTCACCGGCATGCTGGTGCACTAAGGACTACAAGCAACACGATAAAAACCGACGCCGGGCCACGCCCACGGCGTCCGCTATTCACACCCCGGTCTGTAAGGCTGCTGAAAGCTTCCGGCTCTATATTCAGCAGCCTCACCAGACGAATAACCGGGACCACCCGGAGACCGCCTGATGAGCGAGCTTTTTTACAACGCCGTGCCGAATGCGACCCGTGTCGCCCCGCCACTGCCCGAGCCTCGGCAATACCCCAGCGAGAAACCGTCACGGGTTTACCTGTTCGGGACCTGCGTGGTCGATTTGTTCTACCCGGAAGCCGGGATGGATGCGATCCACCTGTTGGAGCGCGAAGGCATTCGTGTCGAATACCCGCAAGGGCAAAGCTGCTGCGGACAACCGGCCTACACCTCGGGTTACACCGAACAGGCGCGGACCGTGGCGCGCTCGCAATTGGCGCTGTTTGCCGGCGACTATCCGGTGGTGGTGCCGTCAGGTTCTTGCGCGGGCATGCTCCGCGAACATTACGCCGACTTGTTCAAGGACGAGCCGGACACGTTGAAACAGGTTCAGGCGCTGGCTGCCAGAACCTACGAACTGGCCGAGTTCCTGTTGTTTGTCTGCAAGGTGCAGCTCAAGGACAGCGGCGAGCCCGTAAAAGTGGCGCTGCACACCTCGTGCTCGGCACGCCGTGAAATGAACACCCACCTGCACGGCCGCGAGTTGTTATCGCAGTTGAGCAATGTGGAGCGGGTCAATCACGATCACGAAAGCGAATGCTGTGGCTTCGGCGGGACATTCAGCGTCCGTATGCCAGACATTTCCGGTGCGATGGTGGCTGACAAAACCCGGGCGCTGAAGGAGTCCGGCGCGCACAAGGTGTTGAGTGCCGACTGCGGCTGTTTGATGAACATCAACGGCTCGCTGGAAAAACAGCAGGAAGCGTTGCGCGGCCAACATCTGGCCAGTTTCCTCTGGCAGCGTACCGGAGGTGCCCGATGAGCACTTCCGCGATTATTCCTACGGTTGCCGTAGAAGAAGATTTCCGCACCCGCGCCCACAAGGCGCTGGGTGACGCGCAATTGCGAGGCAACTTTCGCAAGGCGATGGATTCACTGATGACCAAACGGGCAGCGGCGTTCAGCGATGCCCATGAAAGAGAACACTTGCGCGCACTGGGCAATGCTGTACGCGCCCGTGCGTTATCCAAGTTGCCCGAGCTGCTCGAACAACTTGAACAGAACCTGACCCGCAACGGTGTGACAGTGCACTGGGCGGAAACGGTGGACGAGGCCAATGGCATCGTCCTCTCGATCATCCGCGCTCACGAGGGGCGGCAAGTGATCAAGGGCAAATCGATGGTCAGTGAAGAGATGGAGATGAACCATGTCCTCGCTGAACAGGGCATTGAATGCCTGGAATCGGACATGGGCGAGTACATCGTCCAGCTCGACCACGAGAAGCCTTCACACATAATCATGCCGGCAATCCACAAGAATGCCGGTCAGGTCGCGTCCTTGTTCCACGACAAACTTGGCGTGGAATACACCAAGGACGTAGACCAACTCATTCAGATCGGCCGCAGAGTCCTGCGGCAGAAATTCTTCGAAGCGGATATCGGCGTCTCCGGCGTCAACTTCGCCGTGGCCGAAACCGGCACCCTGCTGCTGGTGGAAAACGAAGGCAACGGTCGCATGACCACCACGGTGCCGCCGGTGCACATTGCCGTCACCGGCATTGAGAAAGTCGTCGAGAACCTGCGCGACGTGGTGCCGTTGCTGTCATTGCTGACCCGCTCGGCCCTCGGAATTCCAATCACCACCTACGTCAACATGATCTCCGGCCCGCGCAAGGAACATGAACTCGACGGCCCGCAGGAAGTACACCTCGTACTGCTCGATAACGGCCGCAGCCAGGCCTTTGCCGACAGCGAACTACGCCAGACCCTGAACTGCATTCGCTGTGGCGCCTGTATGAATCATTGCCCGGTCTATACCCGAATCGGTGGTCACGCCTATGGGGAGGTTTACCCCGGCCCTATCGGAAAAATCATCACCCCGCACATGGTCGGCCTGGCGAAAGTGCCGGATCATCCGAGCGCCTCGTCGCTGTGCGGCGCCTGCGGTGAAGTTTGCCCGGTGAAAATCCCGATCCCTGCTTTGCTGCGGCGCCTGCGGGAAGAAAACGTCAAGGCCCCGGACAGCCCCCATCAAGTGATGCGCGGCCAAGGCAGCAAGTATTCGCGCAAGGAGCGGTTCATCTGGAACGCCTGGGCGAAGCTCAACAGTTCGCCGACGCTGTATCGCCTGTTTGGATTCTTCGCCACCCGTTTGCGCGCCCTCACGCCAAGCAATGTCGGCCCGTGGACGCAAAACCACAGCGCACCGAAACCCGCTGCCCGCTCGCTGCATGACATGGCCCGCGAACATTTGGCCAAACAGGGAGACCGTTGATGAGCGCCAAGCAAAATATCCTGGGCAAGCTGCGTAAAAGTCTGACAGGCACCACGCCCGTGGCCGACAACTTCGATGTAGATCTGGTGACCCAGCCTTACACCTACGCGCCTGAGCAACGCATTGCGCAACTGTGCAAGCTGATGGAAGCGGTGCACACGGAAATTCATCTGACCTCCGGCGAAGAGTGGCCGACGCTACTCGCGCAATTGCTGCGGGACCGCCAGTTGCCGAGCCTGCTGATCGCGCCGACAACGCCCCACGGTCAACGGATCACACAGCACTGGGCGAATAATCCCGGCCTGCCAATGCTCAAGGCCTACGACCGTCCGATTGAAGAATGGAAAGCCGAGCTGTTCAACGACACCCCGGCGAGCATCACTGGAACCCTCGGCGCCATCGCTGCCACCGGCAGCCTGATTCTCTGGCCGACCCGGGAAGAACCGCGCTTGATGAGCCTGGCACCACCGGTGCATTTCGCCCTGCTCAAGGCCAGCGAAATCCGCGACAACTTCTATCAGGTGCAGCAAGAATTCGAATGGGCCCAGGGCATGCCGACCAACGCGTTGTTGGTATCCGGCCCGTCGAAAACCGCCGACATCGAGCAAGTGCTGGCGTACGGCGCCCACGGTCCGAAGGACCTGGTGGTACTGATCCTGGAGGACCAATGAGTCTACCGGCCGCTTTCCTGCGTGATGCACAGCAACTGATTCCCCAAGAGCGACGTTTCGACGACCCGCTGTCGACCCTGGCCTTCGGTACCGATGCCAGTTTCTATCGATTGATTCCGCAACTCGTGATCCGCGTCGAGTCCGAAGAAGAAGTGGTGGCGCTACTGAAACTGGCGCAGCGCGATCAAGTCCCGGTGACTTTCCGTGCTGCCGGCACCAGCCTCTCTGGTCAGGCCATCAGCGACTCGGTTTTGATCGTGCTTGGGGATAACTGGAACGGTCGCGAGATCCGTGGCCGAGGCATGCAAATCCGCCTGCAACCTGGCGTGATCGGTGCCCAGGCCAACGCCTGGCTGGCGCCATTCGGACGCAAGATCGGCCCGGACCCGGCCTCGATCAACGCCTGCAAAATCGGCGGTATCGTCGCCAACAATGCCAGTGGCATGTGCTGCGGTACGGCGCAAAACACCTATCACACCCTGGCCGGCATTCGTCTGGTGCTGGCCGATGGCAGTCGTCTCGATACTGAAGATACCGCCAGCGTCACGGCGTTTCGCCAAAGCCACGCCGCCCTGCTGGAGCGCTTGGCGACCCTGGGCCGCGAGACCCGGGCAAACGCTGAACTGGCTGCGAGAATCCGCCACAAATACCGTCTGAAAAACACCACCGGCCTGTCGCTCAATGCCCTGGTGGATTTCGACGAGCCTGTGGATATCTTGAGCCACTTGCTGGTGGGCTCCGAGGGCACGCTCGGGTTCATCAGTGCCGTGACCTACGACACGGTGATCGACCACCCGAACAAGGCCTCGGCCCTGATTGTGTTCCCGGATGTCGAGACCTGCTGCAACGCGGTCACCGTGCTGAAAAGCCAACCGGTGTCGGCCGTGGAACTGCTGGACCGGCGCAGCCTGCGTTCAGTGCAGGACAAACCCGGGATGCCGCCTTTCGTACAGCATCTGTCGAACAATGCCTGCGCCTTGCTGATCGAATCCCGCGCCGCGTCGTCCACCTTGCTGCACGAACAACTGGCGCAGATCATGGCGTCGCTGAAGGCGTTCCCGGTGGAAAAGCAGGTGGATTTCACTGAAGATCCACAGGAAAACGCCCGTCTCTGGGCCATCCGCAAAGACACCTTCCCGGCCGTCGGCGCGGTGCGCAAGACCGGCACCACGGTGATCATCGAAGACGTGACCTTCCCGGTCGAACAACTGGCCATCGGCGTAAACCGCCTGATCGAGCTGTTCGACAAACATCACTATGACGAAGCGATCCTTTTCGGACACGCGCTGGAAGGCAATCTGCACTTCGTCTTCACCCAAGGCTTCAACAACGCGGAAGAAGTCGCACGCTATCAGGCGTTCATGGACGAGGTGGCGCAGTTGGTCGCTGTGGAATTTGGTGGCTCGCTGAAAGCCGAACACGGCACCGGGCGCAACATGGCGCCGTTCGTCGAGCTGGAATGGGGCAGCGATGCCTACCAGTTGATGTGGCAACTCAAGCGTTTGCTGGACCCCAACGGCATTCTCAACCCGGACGTGGTGCTCAGCGAAGACCCACAGATCCACCTCAAGCACCTCAAGCCATTGCCGGCCGCCGACGAGATTGTGGATAAGTGCATCGAATGCGGCTTCTGCGAACCGGTCTGCCCGTCGAAAGGCCTGACCCTGAGCCCACGCCAACGCATCGTGATCTGGCGCGACATTCAGGCGAGAAAACGCGCCGGTGTCGATACCGCCGAACTGGAAGCCGCGTACGAATACCAGGGCATCGATACCTGCGCCGCCACTGGCCTGTGCGCGCAACGTTGCCCGGTCGGCATCAATACCGGCGAGCTGGTGAAAAAGCTCCGCAGCCGGAAGGCGACGTATAAGAAAACCGCCAACTGGCTTGAAGGAAATTTCGCCACGGCACTGCAAGGGGCGCGGTTCACCCTGCATGTGGCCAACGGTGCTCGGATGCTGTTGGGGGCACCGCGACTGGCAAAGCTTTCCGCAACCGTGAGCAAGCTGTCCAAAGGGCAAATCCCGCAGTGGACCAACGCCATGCCCCAGCCTGAACGGCCGATTCGTTTCAGTCCGGCGATCAACGATGAGCGCCCGCGAGTGGTGTACCTGGCCGCGTGCGTATCGCGGGTCATGAGGCCGGCAGCAGGCGACCAGGAACAAATGTCGCTGCACGACAAGACCCGAGGCCTGCTGGAAAAGGCCGGCTACCAAGTGGTTTTCCCGGACAACCTCGACAACTTGTGCTGCGGTCAGCCGTTCGCGTCCAAAGGCTACGCCGAGCAGGCCGAACACAAACGCCAGGAACTGATTGGCGCCTTGCTGCACGCCAGCCGCGGCGGGCTCGACCCGATCTACTGCGACACCAGCCCCTGCACCTTGCGCCTGGTTCAGGACCTGGGCGAAACCCGTCTAGACCTGTACGACCCGGTGCGCTTCATCCGCACGCACCTGATGGATCGCCTGGAGTTCACGCCTCAGGAGGCACCGATCGCCGTGCACGTGACCTGCAGTACCCAACACCTCGGGGAAAGCCAGGCATTGATCGATCTGGCGCGCAAATGCAGCAAAAACGTGGTCATTCCTGAAGGCATTCACTGCTGCGGCTTCGCCGGTGACAAGGGTTTCACCACGCCAGAGTTGAACGCACATTCGCTGCGCACGCTCAAGGACGCGGTGCAGCAGTGCAGCGAGGGGATTTCCACCAGCCGTACCTGTGAGATCGGTCTGACGCAACATGGCGGCATTGACTACCACGGACTAGTCTATCTCGTGGACCGCGTTACCCAGGCTAGGGTGCCCTGATAGCAGGATCTACAGGAAGGTGCATAGAGGTGCATTCCTTAACACTACTTGCCGGAATCGACAGCTCTACAGTAGAAAAGCAGAACCCTGACGTGCCGCCGCAGTCCACAGATCAAGTCCCGCTAATGCGGGACTTCCTAAAACTCGGTAGACCGTTTTGATGGCCAGCAATGCCTGGTCCTTCAGTCCAAGGAGATACACATGAATCGTTCTGTGCTGTTAGGTTTTTTCGTTGTTGCTTCCATGATGGCTTCCACTTCGTTTGCGGCCGAAAAAGACCAATGCGCGGTCAACCTGCAAACCATCGAAAACGGCAAGGCACAGATTCCCGGGGAAATGCTTGACCAGGTGGAGGCCTCCGTCAAGAAAGCCAAAGCCGACCAGGCAAAAGGCACCAAGGCAGGTATTGATGATTGCATCGCCGAGACCAACCAAACCATTATGGACGTCACGAACGCGCACAAAGGCGCGAAGTAGCTCTCAGCTCAGGGCCAGCCTTCGGGTTGGCCTTCTGGGCCTTGTTGGCGTACATCAACAACGGAGTACTGGCAGCCGGGAGTTCAAAGCCCGGCTGCGTCCGATACGAAGCAAACCAAAACCCGCCAGTTGCGGGTTTTGTTGCATCTGGGGTCTGGAAATGTGTAACCGTCCGCATCGCTGGAAAAAGCTCGACACGTTTTCTTAAAAAACCGAATTCTTGCGTTGAATCGTAGTCTTTGAGGTAGGCCCCATCAGATCGTGGCTGATTTTTCGGGCTCGGCTTGGCCGTCCACTCATACGGCAGCACCGAGACCATCAGCTCAAGGAGACACCCATGAAACGCACCACACTCGCTGGCCTGTTCATTGCTGCCGCCATGCTGGCCTCTCCTGTATTTGCTGCGGACAACAACCTTTGTACGAGCAAGTTGCAAGAGCTCAAAGGCAAAGTGAATGCGCTGCCGGCGACCTCCACAAACACCTCAATGGAGATCAAAAGGCTGATGTCCAGCGCCGAAGCCTCACAAGCCTCCGGTGACGACAAAAAATGCGTCACCGAGGCCACCCAGGCATTGGCACTCGCTGACAGTCAGGGCAACCAACCAAACCCATGATCTGTGGTGGTCAACCTTCGGGTTGGCCTTCCGGGTCGCGTTGGCGTACACTGTACAGGCCTGCTGCTCACTTGATTCACAGAGCATCAGGCTCGGGGCCGTTTAGGATTCGACGCCGGTTGCGAAACTTTAGGTGCATGCCGAGTTGGTAACAGAACTCGTAAATCCACTGTTGCAACTACTTATAGTTGCCAATGACGAAAACTACGGCCAGGAATTCGCTATCGCTGCGTAAGCAGCCTTAGACCTGAGCTTCTGGTACCTTCGGGTCCAGCAATCACCAGGGGATGTCTGTAAACCCAAAGTGATTGTCATATAGAACAGAATCGCCGTGCAGTACGTTGTGGACGAAGCGGCTAAAACTTACACAACTCGCCCAAAGCACCCTGCCCGTCGGGTCGCTGAGGGTTAACTTAATAGACACGGCTACGCATGTAGTACCGACAGCGGAGTACTGGCGGACGGGGGTTCAAATCCCCCCGGCTCCACCACTTCATCATCTAAAGACGTCCACGGACGTCTTTTTTTGTGCCTGAAATCCACCCGCCTCTCAGACCGCCAACTCAAGGCTGTCAAACCAAAAGACAAGGATTACCTCCAGACCGCGTACTGGCGGCGGCCGAGGATGAGGTACGGGCGTTACTCATGGTTAATCAACCGTTTTCGCCAGGCCCCGACACCGATGCCCAGGTCTTGTGCATCACCGTGCCGGCCGGTACGACAATGCACTGCATCCAACGCGGCGACTACTTGCAGTAACCGAGGGTCGCTACGCTGCGCAGGATCAACCGCACCAGCATGGTCTGGCGGGTCACCCCGGTCTTGGAGAAAGTCGAACGCAGGTGTGCCCGTGAGGTGTTGCGGCTGATGCCCAGTTCCTCGGAGGCTTCGTCCAGGGTCAGGCCGTTGGCCAGCAGCATGGCCAGCTGGGTTTCGGCCGGGGTGAAGTCGAACAGGGCGCGGACAATCTCTTGCGGTGCACAGGATTGCTGTTCCGGGTCGCTGATGAAGATCACCACCGCTGGGCACTGTTTGCCTTCGCTCCAGTCTGACAACGGTACCGAGCGCACGATGATGCCCAGGTCCGCACGGCCCGAAGGCCTTTGAACGCGCAGGGCTTCGACCACCGATGGGTTGCTGCTTTTTTGCGAGAGCAGCGACTGTTTCACCAGGCGGCGGAACTCCTGGGTGTCACGCGCGGTGCCGATCTGCAGGCCATCGTTGACCAGCTTGATACCGTCTTTTTCCTGGATCAGGCGGTCGGCCACCTGGTTGGTCCGCAACACTTTGCCGGCTTCGTCGAGAATGATCGTGCCAACCGCCATCTGATCTACCGCGCCGGCATAGAGGTTGCGCTCGGTTTCGATGCGGTTCAAGCGCATATGGATCTCGATCGAGCGTTCCAGGTGCGGAATGAACTGCGCCAACAGGACCTTTTCATCATCGTTGAAGGCCCTGTCGTCTCGACCGCGGCTGATGCGGATGCGGCACTGAGCGCCGTCGGCTGTGTTGATGTCGGCGCCGAGGACATGGAACACGTCCTGTGGTTCGAGGAAATTCTTGCAGAACTCGGAGTTTTGCCAATCGTCGTCGGAGACGAATTCGGCCAGGGTGACGACCTGGCGGTTGGGCAGGTCGACAAAGGGGTCGAGGGTGAAAAAGTGCTGGTTATAAGAGGCAGTGATTTCGGCTGAGGAACCCGTGGTGTGGATCATCAGGCCAGTGTCGTGTTGACTCGGCGGGCGCAGGATGAAGGTGACGAACTTGCTTTGCAGATGCACATTGAGCCGGTTGAGGAAGGTCGTCCAGGGAATGTTCTCCAGCGGTCCTTGATAGAGATTGCCGACGAACTCGCTGAACGTCTCGAGGCTGAGGCTCTGCATGGACAATCCTTTTATATTTATTTGTGTTGGAGATGGTCGAGAATAGGTGCCGTCGTCGATTGAGCGCAACACCCGGATCTATAGTCTGAAAGGAGGTGGGCCTACCTGCCAGATCGTGTAACTTTGCGTCCTGCGAAGCGCGCCGGCCGGCCGGTGAGTTTACTTGTACGATCCACCCTATGGCCGATGTTAAACTGCGATTCGTTTCGTACCATTGGTCGACTCAAAAGATTGGTGTGATGACCCAGCAAGTCAGAAAAATCGAACGTTTGACACTGAAAAGCGTCGTCACGCGAGCAAAGCTCGTGTCAATTGCCGAACGCCTGTTCGCCGAGCGCGGTATCGAAGGGGTGTCGTTAAGCGACATCAACAAAGCCGCCGGGCAGCGGAACAAGAACGCCACGAATTACCACTTCGGCAGCAAGGACGGCTTGCTGCAGGCCATCCTCGACAAGCATGAGCCTGGTATTGCCAGCCGGCGCAACGCATTGCTCGATGAACTGGAGAAGCGAGGTAATCCTTCGGTGCGAGACGTGGTCCGCGCGCTGATGTATCCGGTGGCCGACAAGATGTTCGATCCCAACGGAGGGAAGGACTTTATCCGTCTGGATGCCCAACTGGTGGCGGTGCATACGCTCTCCGTACAGAACCTGCGCGCTTCCACGCTCAATCTGGGTCAGGTGGATCGGTTGAGGCGGGCGCTGCTCGGCGTCCTCCAGGACCTGCCCGAGTCCGTGGCCCAGCAGCGCCTGCACTTGGCGGCAGTTTTGCTCCTCCATGGGCTCGCCGACCACTCTCGCATGCTTGATGCGAGCGATAAGAAGACCCTGGTGATGGACACCGAGTTGTTCATCAAGAACATCGAAGACTGCCTGGTGGCACTGCTGGCGAGCCCCATGTCGCCCGAAACTGTCTCCCTTCTTTCCCGCCTTGACGTACCCGCACAGGTTCCAGCCCACGTTTACAGCTTGCCCTCATGAGGCAGCTGTAAACATTGCATGGGTAATGACTGCTACCTGGAGAGGCTCCTTTCGAACTCGCGGGTAAAGCGGTCGACTTCCGATTCGGGCAGATGATTGATACCTCCCGCCAGTTTCCTGCCACCGCCGGTGTCAAAGGTGCGGCAGAAGTCAGCCGCAGCCACCGGACTATGTCCGGGAGTGCGCACGCTTACCGTGAACCCACCTTGCCTTTTGGGCGACAGGATACCGAGCGCGCGATCTGGCTGTGCCTGCATGAGCTCGTTGGCCAGAGCTCCAATCGCCCGCCGCGCCCATGGTGCGTCAGGCAACATCAGCAGCATCGCGCCGGGTATCTGGCGTGTCGGCGTAAGTCGGCGAGCCAGATCCATGTCCTCCTCATAGCCTGCCGCCAGCCGCGCGTAGGCGTCCGAGCCTGCGACGAACTCCAGCGGATCGGCGAACGGCTGCATCAGGGTCGACAGCTCGGCCGGATCGAAATGCAGATCGGCAACGGTCTCGCCATAAGCGTTGTAGTTGAGATAGAGGCCGAGCCGCTCCAGGGCCCCGACCGCTCCAGCGTCTATGCCTTGCGCCTTGGCCATGGCGCAGCCCACCTCAGGCAGGCTGTCGCCGTATGCCGCAGCAATCGCCCATGCACGATGGCGACCGCCAAGATAGCGGTCGACCAGGATGCTGGTGCAGACGTCGGCAGCCTCGTCGATATAGGGCTCGAAGCGCCCATACCGAGGCATCTCCCCTGCGTGATGATGATCGAAGTAGCGCACCGATGCGCCTGCCCCAAGCAGGCGAAGCAGATCGGTACGATTCTGATCGAGGGAGATGTCGAGTACGGTGATGGCATCCCCCTCGCACGCTTCGATACGCCGCAGTAACTGAATGTCGCGCTTGACACCGGTCAGCAGCCTCGCGCTGGCGAACTCGTCAGGCGCGGCAAGCCGCAGTTGTTGCAACGCACACAGTCCATCGGCATCCCCATTGAATGCAACGTAGCGATTCATAGGGCCTCGCGAGCGACAAGATGGCTGACGATCAGTTCGGCTGCTTCCTCGGGAGAGCAAGCGGTGGTGTCGATGCGAATTTCCGGATTTTCCGGCGGCTCGTAGGGGGAATCGATGCCGGTGAAATTCGTCAGTTCGCCACGGCGAGCCTTCTTGTAGAGGCCTTTTGGATCCCTCTGTTCGGCCACGCTGATCGGCGTGTCGACAAACACCTCGAAGAACTCGCCTTGCTCCACCAGCTCGCGCGACATTCTGCGTTCAGAACGGAATGGAGAGATGAAGGACACCAGAACGATCTGCCCCGCATCGACCATCAACTTGGCGACTTCACCTACGCGCCTGATGTTCTCGACCCGGTCGGCTTCGGAGAAACCGAGATCCTTGTTGAGGCCGTGGCGCACGTTGTCACCATCAAGCAGATAGGTATGTTTGCCCAATGCATGCAGTTTCTTCTCGACGAGGTTCGCGATCGTGGACTTGCCGGCACCCGACAGCCCTGTGAACCAGAGTACGCAAGGCTTCTGCCCCTTGAGGGTGGCGTGCGCCTGCTTGTTAACGTCAATCGCCTGCCAGTGGATGTTCTGCGAGCGACGCAAGGCAAAGTGCAGGAGTCCGGCGCCGACCGTATTGTTGGTCAGGCGGTCAATCATGATGAAACCGCCGGTATCGCGATTTTCCTTGTAGGGATCAAATGCGATTGGCTGGTCAAAGCTCAGGTTGCAGACGCCGATTTCATTCAGATCCAGTGTCTTGGCGGCGAGATGCTCGAGCGTATTGACGTTGACCTTGTATTTCGGTGTCGCGCTGGTTGCCGTCACGGTCTTGGTGCCGATCTTCAACAGATAAGGGCGGCCCGGCAGCATCGGTTCATCGCTCATCCAGACGATCGTTGCCTCGAACTGGTCTGCCACCCTGGCCGGTGCATCGATCGTCGCGAGAATGTCGCCCCGGCTGATATCGATCTCGTCCTCGAGCGTAATCGTGATCGACTGGCCAGAGACGGCTTCCTCAAGGTCACCCTCGCGGGTCACGATACGCGCGACCCGGCTTTCCTTCCCCGACGGCAGGACACGGAGGCGGTTGCCGCGCTTGACGCTGCCGCCGACAACGATCCCGGCATAGCCGCGGAAGTCGAGGTTCGGTCGGTTGACCCACTGCACCGGCATGCGAAACGGCCCGGACTGATCCGCAGCATCCTCGACCTGCACCGTCTCAAGGTACCCCATCAGTGTCGGCCCCTGGTACCAGGGGGTGTTCGCGCTCGGCTCGGTGATATTGTCGCCCTTCAGGGCTGACATCGGGATGGTGACGATATTCTGCAGGCCAATCTGGCTGGCGAAAGCGCGATAGTCCGCGTCTATCTTGTCGTAGATCTCTTTCGAGTAACCCACCATATCCAGTTTGTTGATGGCCAGCACGACATGGCGAATGCCAATCAGCGACACCAGATAGCTGTGTCGGCGCGTCTGGGTCAGCACCCCTTTGCGCCCGTCGATCAGAATGATGGCGACATCCGCTGTCGAGGCTCCGGTGACCATGTTGCGCGTATATTGCTCGTGGCCCGGTGTATCGGCCACGATGAACTTGCGCTTGTCGGTCGAGAAGAAGCGATAGGCAACATCGATGGTGATGCCTTGTTCACGCTCGGCGGAAAGTCCGTCGACCAGTAGTGCGAAATCCAGGTCGCCACCTTGCGTTCCCACCTTCTTTGAGTCCGCTTCCAACTGGCTCAACTGGTCTTCGAAGAGCATCTTCGATTCGTAGAGCAGGCGCCCGATGAGCGTGCTTTTTCCATCGTCGACGCTGCCGCAGGTGATGAAACGCAGCAGGCTCTTGTTCTCGTGGGATTTCAAATATTGCTCGATGTCTTCGGCAATCAAATCGGATACGTGTGCCATTAGAAATACCCCTCCTGTTTCTTTTTCTCCATCGAGCCCGCGGAGTCGTGATCAATAAGGCGGCCCTGGCGCTCGGACGTCCTGGCCAGAAGCATTTCCTGAATGATGGCCGTCAAGGAGTCGGCCTCGCTCTCGATTGCGCCGGTCAGCGGGTAGCAACCCAGCGTGCGGAAACGCACTTTCCTGATCTCGGGAACCTCGCCGTCGTTCAGTGGCATACGCTCGTCATCGACCATGATGAGCGTGCCGTCGCGCTCCACCACCGGTCGCTCTTTCGCCAGGTAGAGCGGCACGATCGGAATGTCGTTCAGATAGATGTATTGCCAGATGTCGAGCTCGGTCCAGTTGGACAGGGGAAACACCCGGATGCTTTCGCCCTTGTGCTTGCGGGCGTTATACATCCGCCACAGTTCGGGGCGTTGCAGCTTGGGATCCCAGCGGTGCTGCTCGGAGCGGATCGAGAATATCCGCTCCTTGGCTCGTGACTTCTCTTCGTCCCGCCGTGCGCCGCCGAAGGCCGCATCGAAGCCGTGCTTGTCCAGCGCTTGCTTCAATCCCTCGGTTTTCCAGATGTCGGTGTGTATGGCCGAACCATGGGAAAAAGGGCTGATGCCCTTTTCCAGCCCCTCGGGATTGATATGGACTAGCAAGTCGAAGTCGTGCTTTTTCGCCATGGCGTCGCGGAACTGAATCATCTCGCGGAACTTCCAGGTCGTGTCGACGTGCAGCAATGGGAACGGCAGTTTTCCTGGGTGGAACGCCTTCAGGGCCAGGTGCAGCATCACTGCACTGTCCTTACCGACGGAGTAGAGCATTACCGGGTTCTCACACTCAGCGACCACTTCTCGCATGATGTGAATGCTCTCGGCCTCAAGACGCTGCAAGTGCGTCAGCATGTATTTCCTCCTTCCTCTGCGCTGGGTCGTGATGCCACCGAGAATCCGATGACCGGCCCTGTCACTCGAGGTGCGATTGCGTGTGGACGTTTATCGCCCACCTCTTTTTTAAGCCTTGTTACTTAAACTGGCTTTAAAGGTAGATCTCGCAATTGCATGGATCATCGTCCGTTAAGACTATTCGCAGTTCGAATGCTTTTAATACTATCGCCTTATCTTGAACCGCCAGTCGGCCGGGGCGATAGCTGCTGCTCCTGATCGACTGGCCCATTGCGCCGCAGCAATCAGGTGTACCTATTGGAGGCAACGCCCCATGAACACTCAACAGGCCGACTGGCCGAACCTTCAGTTTGACTACGACAATTGCCATGTCCTGGTGACCGGTGGCACCAGTGGCATCGGGGCCGGCATCGCCGCAGCGTACCGAGCAGCAGGTGCGCAAGTGACGATCACCGGCACCCGGCCCTGCGCCGCCGATTACGACATTGACCTCGACGGCTACCGCTACTTGCAGCTCGACATCGAGAACGCAGACAACATTTCTGCCGTCGCAGCAGCGCTGCCGCGCCTGGACATCCTCATCAACAACGCCGGCTTTGCGCTGCCAAGCTGTGGCCTGGACGAGTACGAACCGGACGTTTTCGAACGCGCGGTGCGCATGCACCTGGTCGGTGGCTATCGCATGGCGCATGGCTGCGCCGACAAACTCCTGAAGAGCACGCTGCCAGGCGGCCCTTCGATCATCGGCATTGCATCAATGAGCTCGTTCTTCGGGATCGATGTGGTGCCCGGCTATGGCGCGGCAAAGACTGGCGTCGTCGGGCTGACCCGGGCACTGGCGGTCCATTGGGGCGGACGCATTCGCGTCAACGCGGTCGCGGCGGGGCTTACCGCAAGCCGCATGACGGCGACGACTGTTGCCAATCCGCAGTGGTCCGCGCCCACGCTTGCGCGTACGCCGGCAGCACGGCTTGGGGTGCCGCTGGACATCGCCGGTCCAGTCCTTTTCCTGACGAGCGCCGCCGCCGGCTGGATCACTGGACAGACACTGCCTGTCGACGGCGGTTTCACGGTCGCCGGCTGAGTCCGACGCAGGCCCTTCCAGTACTGCCTGTCGCCAACACCTCTCCTCACACTTATGGAGCAGCGCATGAAACCTGACATCATCCGAATCACAGACCTGGGCGCCCCCGAGCTGACCGAGCGGCAGCGTCGAGCGATCGCGGGCGTCCCCCCCGTGGAAATGCGCGAGGAGGTCGTCCTTGCAGCCGCATGCCAGCGCACGGGGCTTTCCGACTTCGGTTCGGAGGACTTCCGCGAACGGCTGCGAATCTGGCTGAAGAGTTTTGACGAGGATACGGAGCTCGGCCCCCTGGGGCGCGCGGGGATGTTCGGCGATGCCGTGCGCTACGCATCTTCGCGCCTGCGCTTCGAAGATCTGGCGAAGCGAAACCCGGAAATCAACGACGTCACGATTGATCGGCCGATCATCGTCGCCGGCCTTCCCCGCTCAGGCACGACCCACTTGGTCAACATCCTGGCAGCCGATCCGCGACTGCGCTCGATGCCGCTATGGGAAGCGATGGAGCCGATTCCTGCGCCGCAAGACCAAACGCCAGGCGGGGAAGATCCGCGCATCGTTCGTACCCGTCAGGCCTGGGGCGAATTCGAAGCCATATTGCCGTTCATGCCGGCGATGCACGAAATGTCCCCCACCCACGTGCATGAAGACATCGAACTGCAAGGCCTGGACTTCTCCTCCTATCTGCCGGAATGGCAGTCTCGCCCGTGTCGCTGG
Source organism: Pseudomonas sp. P1_F7 (assembly GCF_056405655.1). Lineage (NCBI taxonomy): Bacteria > Pseudomonadati > Pseudomonadota > Gammaproteobacteria > Pseudomonadales > Pseudomonadaceae > Pseudomonas > Pseudomonas sp. P1_F7. Next base: position 49,357 of record NZ_JBFUBR010000015.1, on the reverse strand, counting down.
CGCGACTACTACTACAGCCACGATCAAACGCCGCACTACCGTTATGGTCGCCGAGTCCTGCAGGCGCTCACCTGGCTCCAGGGCCCGAACCGATGGGTGATGAAATCGCCGCCGCACATGGAGAACCTGCTGCCGCTGATGACGACTTATCCCGACGCCACGCTCGTCATCACCCATCGCGACCCCGTAGCCGTGCTCCAGTCCGCCATCACCATGATCGCCTATGGCGACCGCATCCGCCGCCATACCGTCGACGTAAAGGCGTTGGCGCGCTATTGGACAGATCGAGTGGAACATCTGCTGCGCGCCTGCGTTCGGGACCGGGACAGTGTTCCCGCCGGCCAAACGCTCGATGTGCTCTTCGACGACTACATGGCCGACCAACAGACGGTGATTGAACGCATCTATGCCATGGCCGGCCTGCCACTGACCGCCGATGCCAAAACGCGGATCCAGGCCTATCTGAACGCCAACCCACGGGGCAAGCATGGTCGCGTCGTCTATGACCTGAAAGGCGATTTCGGGGTTGATATTGCCGCTTTACGCGAGCGATTCGGCTTTTACTATGAGCGCTTCTCGGTCAGGCCAGAGCGCATCGAAGGAGAGCGGCCATGACCGATCAAGCTACGGAACGCCTGTTGTCCGGCCGCGCGTGGGACGATTTCTGCGAAACCGTTCGCCAGGCCGGCCACAGGGTTGATGCTTTCGGCGCCGAGGCCGATACCCTCGACCGCGCCGAATGGTATCGATTCATGACCCGCCTCATGCGCAACGGGTTCGAACGCTACCTGGAGAACTGCGAGCCAGAACGGCCGCGCCTGCGCGATGCGCCCTGGCGCCAGTCCATCAACTTCCAGTCTCCCGATCAGGATCATCTGCTTGCCGAGTTCGTCGACGGTAGTCATGACTATGTCATTCGTGGCCATCGTGGCGGGCTGCCGTACTTCGTCATCGCCTCATGGCGCGCGCCACAACCGCGCCATCCCGGCGCTCAGGACTGGGCAACGCGTGGTGTATCCGGTCTTGACGAATTCGATCCCGCTGCGCTGCAGACCACCGGCTTCATCTCCTCACGCCAGGTGAAGTTCGATACGCAGGGCAACTTCGAGATCGTTGTCAGCCAGAACAAACCCGCAGACGGGCGCGACTGGCTGTCGATCTCACCGGACTGCGTCGGTCTCCTGGTGCGCACGCTCTACCATGATCGCGCGAATACCGCGCCGCCTCACTTCACCATCGAACGGATCGATAGCCCGCAACCGCGCCCCGTCACCGCCGCCGAAATAAGCGATGCGCTCGCCAAGGCGGGCCAGATGGTACTTGGCTATTGCGAGCTGGTGCGCAGTTGGTGGCAGGACAATCTCAGCCAGCGGCCAAACCGCATCCGCTTCGACCGTGCGGTGTACCTGTCCAATGGCGGCGTGCCGGACCGACACCACGGCTTCGGTACCTGGGAATGTGCTGGTGACGAGGCGCTGGTTATCGATTTCCTGCCCTCAGCCTGTGATTACTGGATATTCCAGCTCTGTTCGATCTGGCAAGAAAACCTCGACAACTACGAGGACGGCGGCGGTTGTGTGCAGAAGTACAAGGCCAGCTATCGCCACGACGGCTCGGTGCGCGTCATCGTTGCGCAAGGCCAGCCCGGCATCGCCGGCAATTGGGTCCAGTCCTTCGGCCATGTCCATGGCGGCATGAGTTTGCGCCTGATTGGCACACAGGGCGAGCCGCCGCAGGTAACGCTGCGCCGTATTGCGCTCGCCGTGCTGCAAGAACGTGGTGAAGAGGCATTGGAGGACATCGTGCCGATCATCAGTGGCGAGGTAGCGCGATGAGTACGCCGTCGCGATCCATAGCGGCGGCGGTGGTCGGCACCGGCTTCGGTCTTTTTACCCATGTCCGTGCGCTGCGCGAGGCCGGGTTCGAGGTGCGCGCGATCGTCGGACGAGACCGTGCCCGCACCATCGCGCGCGCCGCACCTCTCGGCATCCCGCTGGCAACCGATAGTCTTGCCGAGGCGCTTGCCGATCCGGCGATACAGCTCGTTACGGTGGCAACGCCCCCGCACGCACACTATGCACCGGTGATGGCCGCGATCGCCGCCGGGCGACATGTTGTGTGCGAAAAGCCCTTTGCCCGCGACGCCGCCGAAGCGGCGCAGATGCGCGAAGCCGCGACAAAGGCCGGTGTTCATCACCTGCTCGGCGCCGAATTCCGCTTCGACAGCGCGCAGGCGCTGCTGCGGCGCGTCGTTCAGTCGGGGCTGATCGGCACGCCGCGCCATTTCCTGCGCATCTACCATCAACCGGGCCTGCAGGACTCGACAAGCAAACTCAGCGACTGGTGGGAGGACGCTGAACAGGGCGGCGGTTTCCTTGGCGCATTCGGCTCGCACATGATCGATCAGGTCGAATACATGTTCGGCCCCATCGCTCGTGTCAGCGGCATGCTGCAGACGCTGGCGCCCGGGCGCCCCGCCATGACAGCCGACGATTGCTACACCGTGCAGTTCGAAACGGACAGCGGTGTTGCCGGGTCAATCATCGCCGCGCTGGCCGCGCCGGGGCCGCTGGTGATGGCCACCAAAGTGGTGGGCAGCGCAGGCGGCGCGTGGATTCAGAGCGGCGCGACGTTTGGTGACCCCGAAGAAGTCTGGGTGAGCGACGCCGATGGCGTGCGGCGCATCGAGATGCCCGCGGATCTGGTCAACGCAATGCCGACAGCTTTTCCCGTCGCCGAGCTGATCCAGACCGAGCAGGACCGCTGGCACACCATGGGTTTCGATGTTGCGCCCTATGCGCGTTTGTTCGCCGAGATGCGCACGCGGATCGAGAATCGCGCACCCGCGATCCCCGAGCGTGCCGCCACATTCAACGACGCTGCGCGTGGCCAACAGGTGCTCGACGCAATTCGACTGTCAGCGCGCAAGCGCGCCTGGATCACAATCTGAAATGAAGGACTCTGCTATGACGAAATTGATGCTTCATGCAACGGTTCACGGACCTGACGATATTCGTGTCGAGCAGGTACCGCGCCCCAGTGCCGGGCCGGACGATATTGTGGTCAAGGTCGTGGTCTGCGGTATCTGCGGCTCTGACCTCGGTTATGCGCGCGCCGGCGGCCTGCCGATGGGGGGCGATGGTCCCTTATCGCTCGGGCATGAGTTCTCGGGCGTGATCGAGGAGGTGGGCGCGCGAGTAACGGCACTGCGCAAAGGCCAGCGCGTGGTGGTCAACCCGACGACGCCTGCAAACATGATCGGTTCCGGCGGTCCTGGGGCCTTCGCCTCGCACATTCTTGTGCGCAATGTCATGGCCGAGTCGTCGGTCTACCCCATTCCCGATACGCTGGACTTCGAAACCGCTGCACTGGTCGAACCGCTCGCCGTCGGGCTGCACGGCGTCAACCGGTCGCGTGCCGGCGCTGGCAGCAAGGTGGTTGTTTTCGGCGCGGGCCCCATCGGGCTCGGCGTCGTGGCAATGCTCCGTCTGCGCGGCGTCGCGGACATCATCGCCGTCGATCGAGTGAACTCACGTCTGGAACGTGCGCGCGCGCTCGGTGCAAACGCCACCTTCAATCCCGACAACTGCGATCTGTGGGCTGAAATCGGCAAGCGCCATGGCGCTGGCACACTCTACGGGATGCCAGTGGTGGATACCGACGAATTCATCGAGGTGTCGGGCGCAGCTCCGGTTATTCCCCAAATCATTGCGCGCGCACGTTTCGGGGCGCATCTGACGGTGGTGGCGGTGCATCACGCACCGGTCGCCATGGATCTGGCGATGGCGCTGGGCAAGGAGATGGAAGTGACCACCGCCATGGCCTATCCCACCGAGTTTGGTGAGGTGCTGGAGATCCTCGCCGCAGGCCGGATCGACACCATCCCGCTGATCAGTCATCGCTACGCCTTCGAAGACTTCGAGCAAGCCTTCGCTACCGCCGCGCGTGCAGATGAATCGGCCAAGGTGTTGGTGACGTTCGGATGAGTCTCAAGCCAGAACATGGTGATGGTACGGCTGCATCATCGTTCTTGCGCAAACGACCACCATGACTACAGCGAATTTCGATGATGTCCGCCCTGGATCGAAGCGGACATCCACCATCTCTCGAAATCCCGAAGCGCTTGACCGGCCTGCCGGCAGGCGCAATCAGGACCCACGCAAACGATCAGTACTTGATATCCCGGGCTGTGCGACGGGTATCCTGCTTGGTGCTGCGCTTGTCCTGGCGACAGTCTGCATTGTTCTTGTCATTACCCTTTCTGCATTCATCCTTGGTTTGCCGGGCAGTGGAGCGCCCTTCCTGCCTGGTATCGCGAGCTTCACGCCGTTGCTCACCCTGCTCGGTCGCGTAGACGGGTAGCGTCACCCACTGCACGCCAGCGGCGATGAGCAGCGTCGCCAGGGCTTTCAAGTAGTGCTTGCGAATCATGATTTTTCTCCAACTCAACATCGCTCGGTCGCTTCGTTCGCTCCCCCAGGAATTCAGCGAAAACGTGAGTTACATCGTACGCCCACAACTCACAAAAGCACTTTGTGACAGGTAAAATCTGACGATAGGGTTACATGGACAGTCGCGCGATGCCGCTATGTGCACAGTCGCCCCTATCACTGCCATCACCCTCGGAGAAGCCCATGCGCCAAGCCCTCCTGATCATCGACGTACAACCCGGCTTCGCCCCGCCGCAATGGCTGATCGACGGTATCCAGGCGCTCATCGGCACCCTGCCCAGTGTCGCCACGGTCGAGCGCCATGACGAATCCATAACCCCCTTCGAAAAACAGCTCGGCTGGCACCCAGCGACCGACGATGACAGCCTGATCCCGGCCGACCGCATCTTTATCAAGCACGGCTACGCGCCCACTCCGGAAACCATCGACTACCTGAAAAGCCTCAATGTCGAACGCGTGCTGGTGTGCGGCCTGCAGACCGAGACCTGCTGCCTGGCGGCGGGGTTTGCGCTGTTTGATGCGGGTTTGCAGCCGACGTTGATTACGGATTTGACGGTGGGGTCGTCACTGGACCGGACGGGCGGGTTGGGGGTCAGGCTTTGGGAGCATCATTTCAAGCACACGGTGAGATCGAGTGACCTGTGATCGATGCAACGACTTCACCACGTCCTAGGACATTTCCCGCAAAACGCATCGCCTTTCATGAACTGGCGGACGCAACTTCTCGACGATAGCCTTCTGGGGTCGCTGCAAATCAGCGATCAGTTTTGACAGGCTGAAACCGGAACCTTCCACTCGTCCCAATAAAACGGCATGCTTTCGCGCGTGCAATTTTCATGGTGGCTGTGCGTGGGGCATCTTCGGATGCACCGGTTTCCTGTGTTTCCGGTCTGTCAACCTGCGTACAGCTGCCACCCTACCTTGTTTGACAGCAGGATAGCGCCGGCTCCTTTGAACAAACCAGGAACCCCGTCATGAAAAAGCACAGCCCTAATCCACCAGATTCAACAACCGAAACACCCAACTTATCCAACCTCTCCAAAACCACCGAACCCACCATCAGCGCCCGCCTCCGCAACCCCAATCAGCTCGACCCCGTCAGCCACGTCTTCACCCTCCGCCCCAACATCGACACCCCCTCTCTGCTCACCCACGCCAGCGAAACCCTCGCCTCGCTCAACGTCATGAGCACCGACCTTGCCTGTGAGCTTGAGAGTTCGCGCCGCAACATCGCCCTGGCGATCCAGCAGTTGGCCGTGCTGGCGCAATTGCTGGTGAACCGGGCACTGGACAACATCGCGCCTCTCGACGAAGTGGAGGCTTGAGATGGATCGATACATGCCGATGACCGGCATCGACTGCACCATTGCGTCGCTGCTGATCGATACCGAAGCACCGCTGGATGTGCTGCATGAAACAGCCACCTATCGCATTCGAACGGTGACGCAATTGCTGGAGAGTTTCGCGGCTGATGAGGGTGTTTACAGCGAACTGGCGCGGGTGCTGGTCACTTCCCTGCGCGATGGATGCGATTTGCTGGATGTGGTTGGGCGGCGGTTGCGGATGCAGGTTTGATCCTTGAAAAATGGACGGTCTCATTGAGGTCGTCCAACTCCAGAGCCGCGATCATCAAGCACGCAGCCGCTTAACCCCAACCCCCACCAATACCCCTAACACAATCGACACCAACGGCACCGCTCCCACCCAGGTCAGCGTCGGAAACACCAACAAAATCTGCGAGTCATTGCCGCCCAGCATCATCGATGCACCGGTCCCCATCAACACGCCCGCGAGCAAATGCCTGCCCGCTGTCATCGCTGCAAACCGCTGATAGCTGAACGTGCGGCGATGCAACGTGTAACAGAGCATGCCCAGCATCAGCATGGCGAACACCGTCACACGCTGGGTGGTCAATGATGTGTCGCCCGGGACCCAAAACCTTTGCGAGAGATCGTAGAAGAATACGCTGGGCGTCCACAGCGGTTCGAAGGTGTAGAGGGCGCTGGTCAGGGCACCCAGGAGCAGGCTCGACAGCACCAGGTGTCTGTCGCCGTGAATCCGGATCAGGAACAGCAAAATCAGCAGCACGATGCCGATGACCAGCCAGTAATGACGGCTGGTGATCATCGGCATTTGCAGCGCCCGGTGTTCGGTCAGCATGTTCAGGTGATGCCACAGCACGATGCCCAACACCCAGCCGAGAATGGTGAAGGCCTTGTTGAGGTTGCCGCTGGCGAGCTTGGTGAGGGTGCCGACGCTGCACCCCTTGTTGAGCACCGAGGCGAGGCCGAACAGCAACCCGCCACCGACCAGCGACAGGTAGCCAACCTCAGGGATGAACAGCGGCTGACTTACGCCAGACAAGGCGTAGAACGGCGCGAGCAACAGACCGAACAAACCGCAACTGACCAGCGACACGAACAGGGTCGGCCGGCGTTTGAGCAGCAGCCCCATGGCATTGACCAGGCACATGCCCATGCGCTGAGACACCCAGCCAATGAGGAACGCCAGTAGCAGTGAAACCGGCAATGAAAACACGAGGCTCCTTGTTTCCGGGTGATGGCAGCGAGTCGATGCCTGACAGACAGATTAGTCGCTGGGCAAACACTTCGGATGAACCCGCAAAGCCCTTCTACACTCATTTCGCAATCGCCCTACAACCCCTGTCGAATAGGCCCCCATGACCACCCTCACCGACCGTTTGAAGCAAGGCAAGGATGCGCGCAAGAAGTGTTCCCGCAGTTCGCAAGCAGCCTTGGGCAATGTCGCCCGCGACCCAATACCGCTGATCAAGGCGTCGAGTGAAGGACGCGTCAAATCGCTGGTGGAGTTGCGCTACGGGCGCATGCTGGTGTCACCGTTCACCTTCTATCGCGGCAATGCGCTGCTGCAGGCCCACGACCTGGCGGGCACCTCAAACATGGGGCTGGTGTCGCCGATTTGCGGCGATAGCCACCTGATGAATTTCGGGGGGTTCGCAACGCCTGAACGTAACCTGCTGTTCAGCGTCAACGACTTCGACGAAGCCCATCCCGGGCCGTGGGAATGGGACTTGAAACGCCTGGTGGCGAGTTTTCTGGTGGCGGCTCGCGATCTGCGTCATGGGGAAACGGTTGAAGAAACGGTCTGCCATCAGGTCGTGGGCGCCTATCAGAAAACCATGCTCGAATGCGCCGAACAAAGTTCGCTGGAAACCTGGTACGAATCCATCAGCTATGACGACCTGCTGGCGCAAGCCAACAAAAGCACCCTGGAACATGTGCAACGCGCCATCGAAAAAGCCGAGCGTCGCACCCATGCCGAACTGCTGCCAAAAATCAGCGAGCGCGACGCCCATGGTCGTCTGATCATTCGCGATGACCTGCCGGAAATTTTCCACCTGCACAAAAACACCACGCTGCTAGATGCCGATGATGACTGGTTGCGTCTCTCGGACTGGCGCCCGCTCTACGACACCTTCATGCGCGACTATCGCGGCACCCTGCAAGCGGACCGCCGTGAACTGGTGTCGCGTTTTCACGTTCAGGACATGGCGTTCAAAGTGGTGGGCGTCGGCAGTGTCGGCACCCGTTGCCTGGTGGCGCTGCTGACCGACGATCAGGAGTTCCCGCTGTTCCTGCAATTCAAGGAAGCGCGGCGCTCGGTGCTCGCCGGCTACGTGAAAGCCAAGTCACGGGTGCGCCATGAAGGGCAGCGGGTCGTCGACGGGCAGCGGTTGATGCAATCGGCCAGCGACCTGTTCCTAGGCTGGACCACCGGCCCCAGCGGGCGGCATTTCTATGTGCGGCAATTGCGCGACATGAAAATCTCCGCCGAACTCGAGACCTTCGATGGCGACGCATTCGCCGCCTATGGCCAGCTCTGCGGCCGGGCCCTGGCTCGCGCCCATGCCAAGTCTTCCGGGCACGCGGCGGTGATCAGCGGCTACATCGGCAAGAGCGACGCACTGGCCGACGCGCTCTATAAATATGCCCAGGGCTATACCGAGCACAACGAGCGCGATTTCGAGCGGTTCCAGCAAGCCTGCCGCAAGGGCCGCTTGCGTGCCCGGTCGGAAGCCGACTTTGCCGCGGATCATTTGCCGTAGCGGTGTCGCAAGCTCTGGTACGGGACTTTGAGCGAGATGAATTTTTCTTCACCCCACCACCCCGCGCCAGCCTGTACATTTCGCTCGCTCATTCAAGAAACTACGGTTTGCCCGCCCTCCCGCGGGCTTTTTTTTTAAAAAAAACCCGCAGCCCTTTCGGAGTGCGGGTTTTGCGGTTCAATCGTCAGCTCAATTCACAGATTGAGGCTGAGCCGCCAACACCGGTTGTTGCGCTTTGGAGCGCACCGGCTGTTCCAGCCTCGCTCGCCCGTAAAACGCCAGCGCCGTCAGCAAACACGCCAGCCACACAAAGATCCCGGCCCAGAAGGTGTGGGACATGTAGTGCCACCCTTGCAGCACCCGCGTTGTGCCGTAGATGAAACCGAGGGTCAGCGAGCCGTACATGATCGCTTTGGAATAGCGCCAGCGATAACGCCGAGCCACGAAGTACAACGCCAGCATGGTGAAACCGCCCGACGCGTGTCCGCCCGGCCAGCAGCGACCGTCACCGGCGACTTTCAGCAGGTCGAAGTTTACATACCACTCAACGTGCTCCATTTTGCCGCCGTACTGGGTCGTCTCGATCGGGCAATACACGCTGGTGTGGCCCTTGAGGTAGTGAATGACCCCGGTGCTGATGGAGAACGCGAACACCACGTATAGAAAGTCCCGACGGTGCCGGGTGGCAAAGCGCAGCACCGGGGCGACTTTGATTTTTTCCAGGAAAGCGATGATTTTCGAATGTTTCTCAGCCTTCAGACGCGGCCAGAGAAACGACAGCAAGGCACCGATAATCGCAATTTCGCCGGTCCAGTTCGGAATGATCCGCGCCCATTTATGGGTAATTTTTTCGAACAGATGGACATGGTCCAACGGGTACGTCTGCGTCACCGGATCAAAAAAGTAATTATTGAAGGCGATGTCGATGCTGGTCATGTCGAACATCAGAAACACCGCGACCGCGCAGGCCAGCGGAATACCGAAATTCACCCAGTAAAAGCGGTAGCGAGAAGCGGTCAGCATTGTGAATCCTGATTCAGAAAGATGAAGGAAAAGCTCAACGAGTGGTCACCGAACTCCAGTCGGAAGCTTCAATGAAGCCAAGCATGCGCGGAGTCTGCGGGGTTTCGGCGGAAATAAACAGAGAGGCGCCGTAACCCAGCGTCGATGCCGGCAACTTGAGGTCTTTTTCCAGTTGCTCCATGCACTCGCTGTGAGTGACAAGAATCAGATTGCGCCCGGCCACTTTGTGCGCCAGGGAGTCGCGCAGCATGGTGCCCTTGCAACTGATCAGCCAGTTTTCACCCGTGCCAACCTTGTTGAACATGAAGTTGGCGGTCTGCGCTGTACGCAATATCGGGCTGTTGTAGATATCAGCCTTGTCCAGGCCCAGGTGCTTGAACTGTGCCCCGAGGCTCTCGGCAACACTACGGGAGCGCTCGGTAATGCCATCGCTGCCGACCAGGCAAGGCGCCGAGGAGTGATCGCAACGCTCGACGTGGCGCACCAGCACGATCATGTCGCCCTTGGCCCACCCGGTCATCAACGCCTGTGCACCGCTCACATTGCCGTGAGCCAGGTCCGGTGCGGTGGCCGGACGCAGCAAAAACACGGTCAGTGGGATGACCAGCAGCGTCGAGGCCAACACCACCGCAGCGTTGCGATAGCGGGCGAAGCGGTTCAGATCGATCGAGCGTTTTATCCCGAAAAGACTCAGTCTTAATTCCACATCAAGCCGCCTCGCCGGCACGCACCACCTCATTAGATCCCGGCAGGTTAAAGAAACGTGCGTCGGTGACTGGTGAAACGTATGTGAAAAAAAGCTTAAAAGTGCTGTAAAAATCTTGTTACAGAAACCGTGCGGAAAAAACCTTTCAGCTCCCGGAATTGCTGCCGATACATCCTGCTTACACAGCTTGGCGGCTTCCAAAAAAAACAATCTTCCAGCCAACCGACGATAAAGAAGTACTAAGTTCCTGGAGGAATTTGATGAATAGCTGGTTCGGCAACATCAGCGTGAACCTGAAACTGGGCCTGGGGTTTGGCCTGGTCCTGGCACTGACCTGCGTCCTCGCCCTGACTGGCTGGACCAGCCTGGGCGGATTGATCGACCGCAGTAACTGGATGAGCGACATCACCCAGCTCAACGCCGGCCTGACCAAGCTGCGCGTGGTTCGCCTGCAATACATGCTGACCAACGGCGACGAAACCGCCGCGCAGAGCGTGCAGACCACCCTCGACGCCTTCTCGGCCCAGCAACAAGCCCTGCTGGCGAAGTTCAAGAGCCCGGAAAACCTCAAGCTGCTGCGCGAGCAAGGCGCCGTCATCGACGCCTACAAGACGTCCCTGGGCAAGATGCGCAACGCCTATCGCGCCGGCAACAGCGCCCGCGATGCCATGAGTGCCAACGCCGAAACCGCCAACACACTGATCAATGACATCAATACCCGCGTGCAGCAAATGCCGTTGAGCGACCAGCGCTTCGAACAGTTCCAGGCCATTACGGCTGCCAGGGAAGCGTTCCTGCTGGCCCGCTACGAAGTGCGCGGCTACACCGCCAGTACCAATGCCGAGACCGAGCAAAAAGCGGCTGGCCAACTGAACGCCGCCATCGCCAGCCTGAAACCGCTGAACGTGCATTTCGCCGACTCCCGGCAAGACGCCCTGCGTCAGCTGGAAACCGCGCTGGGCAACTACCACAGCGCCTTGCAGGCCTACAAGGCCGCCAGCAATGACGCGGTGCAAGCGCGCAAGGAAATGACCGACCAGGGCACCGCCATCGTGTCCCAGAGCGATCAGCTGTATCAGATCCAGCTCGACCGCCGCGACGCCGAAAGCGCCCAGGCGCGCACTCTGCAACTGATCAGTACGTTACTGGCACTGCTGGTGGGCGTCATTGCCGCCGTGGTCATCACTCGCCAGATCACCCGGCCATTGCGCGAAACCCTGGCAGTGGTCGATCGCATTGCCAGCGGTGACCTGTCCCAGAACGTGCTGGTCACCCGTCGCGATGAACTCGGCGTGTTGCAGCAAGGCATCGCGCGCATGGGCGTGACCCTGCGCGACTTGATCAGCGGCATCCGCGACGGCGTGACCCAGATCGCCAGCGCCGCCGAAGAGCTGTCGGCCGTGACCGAGCAGACCAGCGCCGGGGTCAACAGTCAGAAAGTCGAGACTGATCAGGTCGCGACCGCCATGCACGAGATGACCGCCACGGTGCAGGAAGTCGCGCGCAACGCCGAAGAAGCCTCGCAAGCCGCTGCGGCGGCGGACGGCGAAGCCCGTGAAGGAGACAAGGTGGTCAACGAAGCCATCGCCCAGATCGAGCGTCTGGCCAGCGAAGTGGTGCGCTCCACCGAGGCCATGAGCGTGCTGCAACAGGAAAGCGACAAGATCGGCAGTGTCATGGACGTGATCAAGGCCGTCGCCGAACAGACCAACCTGCTGGCGCTCAATGCCGCCATCGAAGCGGCCCGTGCCGGTGAGGCCGGTCGTGGTTTTGCGGTGGTCGCCGACGAGGTCCGCGGCCTGGCCCAGCGTACGCAGAAATCCACCGAGGAAATCGAAGGCCTGGTGGCCGGCCTGCAGAACGGCACGCAACAAGTGTCGGCGGTGATGAACAACAGCCGCGTCCTCACCGACAGCAGCGTGGCCCTGACCCGCAAGGCCGGCGAGTCACTGGAGAACATCACCCGCACGGTGTCCAACATCCAGTCGATGAACCAGCAGATCGCCGCCGCTGCCGAACAGCAAAGCGCCGTGGCCGAAGAGATCAGCCGCAGCATCATCAACGTGCGCGACGTGTCTGAACAGACCGCTGCGGCGAGCGATGAGACCGCCAAGTCCAGCGTTGAACTGGCGCGGTTGGGTGGTCAATTGCAGCAGATGGTCAGCCACTTCCGCGTGTGATGACTTCAGGCTCGTCCTGTAGGAGCGAGCTTGCTCGCGATGGTGGTCAACGATAACGCGTGCATTCTGAATGATCGCGGCGCTGGCAAGTTCTTCGCGAGCTCGCTCCTACAGGGGAACTCAGCTCATCCAGGGATCTATCACTTCAACACCGCTGAACTCGAAATCTCGAACATTGCGGGTGGCGATAGCAGCCCCATGACTTCGACAAATGGCGGCAATTTGCGCATCTGCCATTGAAACCGCACGCCCATTGGCTTCAGCACCTGCTGTCAGCGTTGCGTACTCAACAGCGGCATGAGCATCGAACGGCAAAATGCGTCCGGCAAAGTCCTCTTCGAACATTGCCATGGCATGGGCTTCAAGTTTTTGTTTGCGCTTGCCAGAAGGCAGGCGTGCGATGCCGTGGAGTATTTCTGCCACCGTTACCGCACTGACTGCCAGATCCATCGATGGCTGCGCATCAACCCAGGCAAGCACCCGGGTTTCAGGCTCGACTCGCATAAACTCTGAAAGAACGTTGGTATCGAGCACTATCATTCAGAAAAATCCACCGCCGTTGCTTTCTCTGAACGCTCTGGCAGATCAAGCTCGACTCCTCCGAGAGCGCTGAATCTGTTGCGGATCCTGCTTCCAAGTCCACCGGCGCGATCAACAGTCGCCAAGGCCCTGCCCAGAATCAGGCGAGCCTCTTCTTCCATGGAATGTCCGTTATGAGCCGCGGTGATACGCAACTGCTCCTTGAGCTTCTCATCAAGGTTTCTAATTGTGATGCTGGCCATGATGCCTCCTGCAATCAATGAAATCATTGATTGCAGGCTAGCACATCCTGGTAAACCAAAATCCGGCAATCTTCCGAATGGCCAATATCACCGCGTCCCGCGCTGGCGCAATGCCGACGGCATGAAGTACGCGTCTTCCGGCACCGGTTGGGCGAAGTCCACTGTGCCCGGCTCTTCGTTATCCAGGTTCTGCACGTAGTAACGACGCGCCTGCAAGTCATGGAATACGTCCAGCGCACTCCAGGTGGTGGGCAGGTCGTAGAAGTTTTTCAGGTAGGCCATCGACACCCGCCACAATTCCCCTCGCCCGTCGTATTGGTCCACCAATGCGGCGCCCCAACTGTCCTCGTCCAGAAACAGCACGCGCTTGGAATAGATATGCCGCGCCCCCGGCTTGAGCGTGCCTTCGACCACCCAGACCCGATGCAGCTCATAACGGGTGAATTGCGGGTTGAGGTGGCCCGGTGTGAGCAACTGCTCGTACTTCACCTCAGGGCTGCCGACTTTGTAATTGTTATAGGGAATGTAGACCTCTTGCTTGCCCTTGAGCTTCCAGTCGTAGCGGTCCGGCGAGCCGTTGAACAGGTCAGTATCGTCCGCCGTGCGCAGGCCGTCGGATGAGGCGATCGGGGTGTCATACGCGAGGTTCGGCGCCCGACGCACACGGCGCTGGCCCGCGTCGTAGACCCAGGCCTGACGCGGGTCCTTGAGCTGGTCCAGGGTCTCGTGAACCAGTGCCGCACCGCCCGCCAGCCGGGCCGGGCTCTTCACGAATGCCAGGTAGTAGAACAGGATGTTCTTCAGGTCGGCAAACTGCCCGCCCGGGCGGTAATAATTGAAAAGCCCCTCCTGCTGCGAGGTCACGAGCGCGAAGCTGCCATTGCGTTGTACCGGCGCTTCGGAGGCACGACGGACCACATAGATGCCGCGATAACGGGTGATGTGGTTCCACAGCACCTCGATGCCATCCTTGGGCACCGGGAATGGCACACCGCCATAGGCATCGGCAAAACCGGTCCCGCCATCGAGCAGCTTGGTCGCGGTCGCATTTTTCAAGGTGTTGTCATACAGCCACTGCGGCGCCGAGCCCGACCGGCGAGAGGGATAGACCGGCATCTGGAAGGTGTCGGGGTAGCTGTTGAACAGTGCGATCTGACCCGGGCTAAGGTGGGCCTTGTACTGTTCAAGGTTGGCCTTGGTGATGGTGAACAGAGGCTTGTCCGCCGCATAGGGGTCCAGGTGATGCTGACCAGGCTTGTAGCCCACCGGCGCCTGGGTGATACCGCCGTTCCATGCCGGAATGGTCCCGGCCGCGTTGCCGGCACGCTCGGCCCCCAGCGGCGTCAGCGTGGTTTTCAATTGCTCGGCTAGCTGGGGCGTGACCGCGGCCAGCGCGCTGCCTGCGGTCAGGCTCAGGAACAGCGCCAGCGTGGTCTTGGTCAGTCGTGAAGTGTGAAACATGATCGTTCTCCGAATTAAAGGCAGATGCACTGCACCCAGCCCGCTCCCACAGGGGGATGAGCTTTCACAAGAAGTACTTGAGGTTGAAGCCGACGTTGTCGCGGTCACGCAGGCCGTTGTCCTGCCCACCGCCGTAGAACTCGGTGTATTGCAGCTCGGCCTCCAGCCTGTTCTGGTAGTTGGCCTTGATCCCCAGGGTGTAGGCCTTACGGCCCTCGATGATGTTGCCCGCCTGATAGCTGTTGCCCTCGAAGTCATCCTTGTAGACGACATAAGGCGAGACGTTGACCCCGGCATACACGTCGTTCCAGGTACCGTTGAGCATCGCGGTGTAGCTGTAGGAGTTGCGGTTGACCTGGTCGCTGCGCTCGCCGCCGGACACATAGGAAAAGTTACCGGTGCCAGCGAAGTAACGGGTACTGCCGTCATAAGCGGTGTATTGCAGGCTGCTGCCGCGCAGGTGCTCGGACGCCAGCTCGAACACGCCGAACATCGAGTCGAATGACAGGCTCGGGCCAAAGTTGTAAATGGTGCCCATGGACGTGTTGAACGCTTCCACCCGCTCGGCATTATTGATCTGGCTGGCGAGCGTGACCTGCTGTCCGCCAATGTTGATGGTCTGGCCGGCTGCCGCTGCGGCAGCGCCGTTGGCCAGGTCGCCGATCAGGTCGTTGGTGGCGGCGATCCCGATGGGCAGGTTCGGCCGATAGGCCACTTCACCGAACACCGACGCCTGGCCCAGGGTGGTGTTGAAACTGAAACCGTACATGCGGATGTCTTCGGCGTAGCGCCGATGCGCCTGAATATTGCCCAGCACATCCACCGTCGCCAGGCCGTTGGCCAGTTGCCCCGCCTGACTGCCGGCGACACCGGCCAACAGGTTGGTCAGGGCATTCATGTCGATGCCCTGGTACCCGCCCAGATCGGCGGAAATGGTCGGCTCCTTGGCGTGGTAGTTGACCATGTACACCCCGAACTCGGTGCTGTTGAGTTCTTCTGCGATGTAGCGAAAAGCGAAGCCGAACTGGCCGTCGTTGCGCGCATTGAAATCCTTGCCGACCGTGGCCACTTTGACGGTGTTGCCAAAGGCCGGGGTGACCCCGTTGGCGTACAGGCCGGTGGTGCTCAGGGCCTGGTTGAGCAGCGGGTTGTTGCCTAGCGCGCTGTACAGATCGATGACGTTGCCGAAGCCAGGCACCGGGGTGTCCAGCGCGGTACCGCTGAAGTTGTTGTAGGCAGTGTTGCCGCCGTCGGCGAACAGGTCCGTCTGCGAGTAGAACGTGCCGACCGGGTCGATGCGGGTTTCCTTCCAGTTCGTCTGGTAAAAGCTTTCCATGGTCAGGCTGTCGGTCAGGCCGATGTTGAAGCTCAGCGCTTCCACCGGTACCAGCACCTCCTTGACTTCGGCCCCGGGCAAACGGTACTTGGCCGCATCCACCGGGTTGGTGGTGTTGATCCCGCCACGGTAGAAAATCCCCTCGCCCCAGTTGAACACCTGGCGCCCGATACGGGCGGTTACCGGCATTTGCGCAACGTCCCAGTTGCCATAGAGGTAGGCGTCGAGCATCTCCACCCGGCTGCCGGCGATATCGCGGGTCTGGTCAGTGAAGTGGTCGTCCTGCGGGAAACTCTGACTGGGTTGCGACGGATTATTGTTGCGGTAGTAATCGTTGCGCTTGTCCATCAGTTGGGTGTCATAGAACGCGGTGCCGCGCACGAACATCCCGTAGTTCTGATAGTTGGCCTCGAGCTCCGAGGTGATCTTGTACACCTCGGAAACCAGCCCGGTGTCGAAGTTGCGATTGCCGTCGTTGGTGTTGACGTCATCGTTGTTCTTGTCCCGACCCTGGACCCGCCACAAGCGGCCATAAGACAAGGTACTGTCGAATGAACCGGTGACCTGGTTGTCCAGCACGCTGAACTCCTTGGCCTGCACGCCGTCGACCGCGCACAGTTGCAGCAGCCCTGCCAGGCCCACGCCGGGAAGCGCCGCGCCAGACAGGCGAAATCGAGTGCTCATGATCCTTTCCTCTTTCCCTGGTTTTATTGTTTTTGTCTTCTGACGCCGTTGCAGCGATGGCTATGGCGCCAATCCCGCATGGGCGTAAATCCGGCTGTGGGCGCCGAAATGTCCCAGCAGTTTGAACAGCTGCCGGTTAAGTGCCGGATGGTCGAAGTCTTCGCGCTGCAGCTGATTACCGTTGCTGAAATTGCTGGTGATCGGTGCCGTGTCCAGCCACTGGCCGATGGCTTCATCAAACGCTGCGGATTGTTCGACGGACTCGGCACTCACCACTTCGCGCAGGTAGTTCACCGAGTACGGCGGATAACGGGCGTCCTGTGCAGAGTCGGCATAAGCGTCGAGCATCGGGTGTGCCTGGCCGGCGCGCAGCAGGCGACGAAGCCAGGTCGACTGATACTTCTCCACTTCCATGTGCCGGGTGGCGACCCGTTCGATGGCCGCATGCTTGTCGGCATCGAACCCGGCCAGGGCCTTACCTTCCAGCACCAGCAGGCTCGCCAGTTCGACACCCGGCAGCGGCTTGGCGTGATAAGGCTGGGTCAGGTCCTGAACGTGGTGCAGGCCCCAACCGAGAAATCGATAGCCCCAATATGAATGGCCAGTGGCAAACGCCAGTCGCGCCAAGCCCATGTACTGGTAGGCGCGCCAGTCCGGCCAACTGCGCTGAAGAAAACCGGCAGCGGCATACACCACCGGGCTTTCATGGAAGAAGCCCATATGAAAGGGCGCCTGGGAGCTGTACTGAAACCGGGCGTCGCCGAAGGGCTGCGGGCCGAAGCCGTACACCGCGCCCACCTCACCCGGGTTGTCGCTGAACAGGTTGATGTCGTGGCCATAGTCAGGCTCATCGGCGGCGCTGGCCAACACGGCCAGGGGCGCGACTGGTTCGTGGTCAGCTACAAAGATGAAGCGCTGGCGATTCCACGGTGAGAGCGTCTGCTCCACCATGACTTGATCGGCCTTGAGGTGTTCACGCTCGGGCAGATCCTTGCCCGGCATCAGCTGGATGACCATCGCCAGATGAATCCCGGGATTGATGCGCAGTGCGGTGAGGAAGTCGTGGCGCAGATTGTCCCCAGGCACGGCTGGCAATCGCAGGTTGTCGGGGCGCGGCGGGTATTGGGCAAAGTGCTCGCGGGCGAAGCGTTCCTGCTCATCCAGCAGCGCACTCACGGCCTGGTATTGCTGCGAAAGAAATTGTTCCAGCGGCTCGACTTCGACATGCGGTGCATCACGCAACGTCGGCAAATCCTGCAACGCCAGGTAGCTGCCCATCGTATGGTTCGACCAGCCCCAGGCTGTCGGGGCCGTTGCACAAAGCAGCAACAGGAGGAATTTCAGCTTCATTGCCTGGTTCTTATTGGATGTGCTGTGGGGGTTGAGCCTAACAACCGACCCTGCCCCTGACACTGTCCAATCTCACCAGAAAAGTTCTCCGATAGCGCCACATGAGGTGGCGTGAAAACACCACCGATCATTGTGGGAGCGAGCTTGCTCGCGATGGCGGAGTGTCAGTCGACATAGATGCCGAGTGATATACCGTCATCGCGAGCAAGCTCGCTCCCACAGGGTTCCCGGGCGTTTTCCTAAGCGGGGTAACCGGTAATTTTGCGGATGCTCTGGTACAACGGCTTGAGCTGTCGATACATGCGCAGGTAGACCTCTTTGTACAGTCGCTCATAGATCTGCTGCGCCTCGGGTTGCGGCATGAATACCGCACCGACCCGAGTCATGGCGGCCATCGCCGTGGGGAAATCCGCATGCAGCCCCAGCCCCACCGCGCAGCAAATGGCCGCGCCCAGGCCGGACGCTTCGTAGACGTGCGGACGCTCGGCCGGCAGGCCGAAAATGTTCGCCGTGAGTTGCATCGCGGCATCACTCTGGGAGCCACCACCGGCGACGCGCAAGCGCGTGATGGAGACCCCCGAACGTTTCTCGATCTTCTCCATGCCCTGACGCAAGGCATACGCCAGACCTTCAAGGATCGCCCGATAAATGTGCGCGCGGGTATGCACGTCGCCGAAGCCGATCATCGCGCCCTTGGCTTCCACACCCGGCTCGCGGATGCCGGGCGACCAGTAGGGTTGCAGCATCAACCCCATGGAGCCAGGCGGCACGGCGTCGACCAGCGCATCGAAGAGTTGCTCGGGCTCCACGCCCTGGGCTTTGGCCTGCTGCATTTCCCGCAGACCGAACTCGTTCTTGAACCAGCTGACCATCCAGTAGCCGCGATAAATCATCACCTCGCAGTTGAATTGATCCGGCACCGCGGACGGGTAAGGCGGAATCAACGGGACGATTTCCAGGTAGCGCGACCGGGTGCTGGTGATCGTCGCCGTGGTGCCGTAGGAAAGGCACACGGTGCCTGGGTCGACGACGCCGGAACCCACGACTTCACAGGCCTTGTCGGCACCCGCGGCGATCAGCGGCAGCCCCTCGGGAATGCCGGTGTGGCGGCTGGCCTCGGCGCTGATGTAGCCGAGGGTTTCACCGGGCTTGCGCAGGCTCGGCAGTTGCTCGGGGCGCACCGCCAGCGCCTGCCATTTCCAGTCGGCGGGTGCGGCCCAGCGCAAGCGCTTGAAATCGAACGGCAGGTAACCGACGCAGCAGCCCACGGAATCGACAAAGCGCCCACAAAGGCGATGGGTGAGAAACCCCGAGAGCAGCAAGAATTTGTCGGTCGCTGCCCAGACCCCAGGCTGATTGCGGGCGATCCAGTTGGCCTCGGCCTGGGCGCGAAAGTAGTCCACCGTGGCTTGCGCGCCGACCAGTTTGAACAGCCAGCCCCACGGTCCCTTGATGCCGCCTTTGACTTCGGCCTGGCGTTGATCGAGCCACAGGATCGCCGGGCGCAGCGCCTTGCCCTGGGCATCGACGTTGATCACGGTGCCGCGCTGAGTGGTCAGGGATACACCGGCAATCTGTGAGCGATCGATGCCGGTTTGCTGCCACAACTGTTGGCAGGCCTCACCCAGTTTTGCCCAGTAATACTCCGGGTCCTGCTCGGCCCAGCCGGGTTGAGTCGAGTAATAGGCCTGCAACTCGACCTTGCCTTTGCCCAGCAGATTGCCCTGCAGGTCGAAGAGCAGCGCGCGCACGCTCTGGGTACCATTGTCGATGGCCAACAGGTAACGCTTGTTCGGGTGGTTATCCATGGAGCTCTCTTCAATGGGCATCAATGCGCGGCATCCGGCAAACCATGATGGCGTTGCCACAACGCCCGATAACGCTGTAATTCCTGCTGCCAATGCTCATCGTCCCAGCCCAGTCGCGGCTGGCAGAGTTGGCGAATGTCAGCGAAATAATCCTCGCCTCCGCGCGGCAGCAGCAGGCCCAGACGGGTTCGGCGCAGCAGCAGGTCATCCAGGTGCAGGACCATTTCCCCATCGCAGGCAACGGCCAGTTCCGCCCACAAGGTGTCAGTGCCGCCGATGGTGTCGTGGCCCAGTTCGGTGATCAGTTGCGCCAGCCTCGGCAGGTCACGGCCATGCCGCCCGGCCAGGCGCCGCCACCGGTTGGCGCTGAGCCCCGGTATCGCCAGCGGCGGCACAGCAGCGAACACCGGCGCGGCATCATCCTTGAAGGGGCGCTCGAGCATGGTCGCGCAGGCCTTGAGCACTTCGATCGCCTGCGGGCGAAAGGTGGTCAGCTTGCCGCCGGCCAGGGTCACGCAACCAGGCTCCTGCCACAGCACATGCTCACGGGTTTCATTCGACGGCTTGTCTTGATGCTCACCCGCCGCACTGCCCACCACCGGACGCACTCCCGACCAGGTCGACAGCACATCGGCAGCGACCACCTCGGCCTGGGGGAACTGTTGGCTGCAGGCCGCCAGCAGATAGTCGAGTTCCTCGGGGCTGATGCTCGCGCTCTGGTCCAGATCGCCCTGATGATCGAGGTCCGTGGTGCCGACCACCGTGGCACCCTCCCAAGGGAAAACGAACACCGGTCGACGGTCGCGTTCGTGCAGGAAGGTGAAGGCTTGCGCCACTGGCAGGCGCCAGCCCGGCAACAATAGATGACTGCCACGCAACGGGCGCAACTGGCGAGGGGCATCGGGCAGGCGCAAGCGCTCGGCCCATGCGCCGGTGGCCACAGCCAGCACACCACAACGCAATGTCAGTAATCCGCCATCCTCGCAGTCTTCGACCTGAACCCCGCAAACGCGCCCCTCTTCACGCAGCAATTGCTGTACGCGCACGCCGTTGAGCACCACGGCGCCGTCAGCCCGGGCCTCGCCCAGTACGCGCATCACCAGACGGGCATCATCGGTCAGCGCATCGACAAAACAGGTGCCGCCCAGCAGGTCATCTTCCTTCACCCCGGGCGCCAGATAACGCAGTTGTTGCGCGTCATGGAAGTGATGGCTGCGCCGCCCGGCCAATGCGTCATAGATGGACAGCAAACCACCCAGCACCCGAGGTCCGGGAAAACCGCCACGGTAATGCGGCATCATGAAACTCATCGGCTCCACCAGCCCCGGCGCTTCGTCGAGCAGGCGCTGGCGTTCGCGGACCGAATCGCGGGTCAGGCGCCACTGGCCCTTGGCGATGTAGCGCAAACCGCCATGGACCATTTTCGAGGAGCGGCTGGAGGTGCCCCAGGCGAAATCGCGCTGCTCCAGCAGCAGGCAACGCCACCCTCGGCGCGCGGCTTCGCGCAGGATACCGGCGCCGCTGATGCCGCCGCCGATGACGATCAAGTCCCAGGTTTCATCCACCAACGTCGGCAGCACCCGCTGTCGCCACGCCGCGTTCCAATCCAGGCTCATGGCCGTCACTCCTGCAACAGCGTGCCAGGGTTCAGTCGCCCGGCCGGATCAAAATGCCGACTCAGTGCCTGCAGGGTTTCCATCGCCAGTGCGCCCTTTTCCCGCCGCAGGTACGGCGCGTGATCCTTGCCCACGCCATGCTGGTGACTGATGGTGCCGTGGTTGTCGACGATGGTCTGGCTGGCCGCCTGCTTGAGTGCCTGCCAGCGCGCCAGGGTGGCGGGGTAGTCCGCCGCCGGGCGAAACACATAGGTGGTGTAGATGCTCGATCCTTCGCCGTAGACATGGGAAAGGTGGGTGAAGACATGCACCCGCTCGCCTTCGGCAGCCAAGGCATCGCGCAGGCTGTTTTCGACCAGCGTGAGCAGGTTATCGACGTTGCTCCAGTCAGTGGCCGTTTCCAGGGTGTCCACCACATAACCGGCGTTCCACAGGTTTTCGCGCAGGTAGGGAAAACGAAAACGGTTCTGCGCCCACTTCTTGCCGAGCAAGGTGCCAGTAAACACCCCGCCGAACGCCTTGAGGTGCTGCCGGGCCTGACGCAGGGACAGCGCGTTTTGCCGACGATTGCCGGTCACGCCGAACGTCAGCAGGCATTTGCCCTCACCGGCGCCGCGCAGGGCCAGGTACTTTTCCAGCCAGGCGATCTGCTGCGGGTGACCGGCCAGCGCCAGCTGGGTTTCGGTTTCCACCGCGTTGGACAGGCGCAGCATCGACAGCGGCACGCGCGCCTGGGCCAACTGGCGGATGGCTTGCAGCGCCTTGGGCCAATCGGGCAGAAACACCCCATAGAAACGCTCATCGGCGGGCAGTGCGCTAACCCGCACCTTCACCTCGGAAATGATCCCGAAACGGCCCTCACAGCCCAACACCACCTCGCGCAGATCGGGCCCGGCCGCCGAGGCCGGAAAGGAGGGAATCTCCAAAGGTCCGGCAAAGGTTTCCAGGGTGCCGCCGGCGAACAGTTGCTCGATCCGCCCATAGCGCAACGACTGCTGGCCACTGGAACGGCTGGCGACCCAACCACCCAGGGTCGACAGCTCCCACGACTGCGGAAAATGCCCCAGGGTGTAACCACGGGCGCGCAACTGACTTTCCACCTGCGGTCCACTGGTGCCGGGGCCGAAGGTGGCCAGCAGGCTCTCTTCGTCGAGGTCCAGCAGGCGATTCATGCGGGCCAGGGAAACCGTCACCACCGGCCGCGCGGAACTCGGCGGATTGATGTGACCGGCCACCGAGGTGCCGCCGCCATAAGGAATCAGGCACAGGTCCTGTTCATGGGCGAGCAGCAGTAACTTGCGAATCTGTTCAGCGGTCTCGGGATAGGCCACGGCGTCGGGATAATTCCCCAGCGCGCCCTCACGCAACGCCAGCCAGTCCGGCAGGCTCTGACCGCGAGCATGCAGCAAGCGATCATGGGCATCCACGCTGTACAAGAAGTGTTGCTGCAACCGCGAGGCGGGCACGCGGGCCAATGCCGTCTCAAGTGTCGCGTCGGGCAGCGCTCGACCGTCACCTACCCGCCGGGCGAGAAAACTCGCGCCCTGGGCCGGCAGTTCGACCACCGTGGTTGCATCTCCCCAGCCGTTCCAGCGTCGCATGCGTGTGTCCTTTTGCGGTTCTGATCAGTGATATTTCAGGCCCCCCATACTAGTCAGCCGCCCGAAAGTGTCACGGTCGCATCCGGCCAGTTCGAGTAGCCAATTGAGTCAAACGTCGCGCAGGCGTCAGCCATTTACTTTAGCCGTGGTTTCAAATTACCTTTCAGGGCATTCATCCGCGCACGCGGGCCTTGATCAAAGGAATACGATCATGCAATCCCTGGGCTTCACTTCAGTTCCGCCGCTGCTCAAATACCTGCGTCATGCCGAACAACTGGGCATGGCCATCGAGCCTGCGTTGGCGGCTGCCGGGTTGCAGGCACAGCAGTTGAGTGACAACAGCCTGCGGTTGCCGGGTGAAGCCCATGAACGGCTGCTCGATTACTTCTGCGAACACTCGGGCGATGCATTGTTCGGTCTCAACGCCGCGCACTTTGTGTTGCCCAACTCCTGGAGCGTGCTGGGTTACATCACCATGAACTGCGCGACACTGGGCGACGCCATGAGCCGCATCATGCCGTTCGAGAAGCTCGTGGGAGACATGGGCGTCAGCCGCGCCGAGGTGCAAGGCAGCGACGTGCACCTGATCTGGACCTGCCGCCATCAACGCCCGCGAATTCGCCGGCACCTGGTGGAAAACGTGCTCGGTTCCTGGCTGCAATACGCGCGCTGGATCGCCGACACGCAAATGTCGCCGGCCGCCGTCTGGCTCGAACATGCCCGTCCGGCCGACACGACGCTGGCAGAGTACGAGCAGTTCTTCGACTGTCCGGTACTGTTCGACCAGCCCTATTCGGCGCTGATTGTCCCGTTGCCGTATTTGCAGTTGCCATTGCGCCAGGCCGATGCACAATTGCTGCGCACACTGGAAGAACATGCCCAGGGGTTGATGGCCACACTGGAGGACGCGTCGCTGGAACAGCGGGTCAAAAGCATCCTGCGAAAGTTGCTCAAGGAAGGTCTGCCACGCAAGGAGCAGGTGGCCGAGCATCTCGCCGTGTCAGTGCGCACGCTGCAACGCCAGCTGCATCTGGCCGGTACGTCGTACCAGCAGATCCTCGATGACCTGCGCCAGGAGCTGGCCGAACATTACCTGCTCAACAGCACCCTGCCGATCCAGGACATCGCCCAGTACCTGGGTTTCACCGAACCCCGCTCGTTCCACCGCACGTTCAAAAGCCGGCGCGGGATGCCACCCGGCGAGTTTCGCCAAACCCACCGGGTTTGACGCAGTCCTCGAAACTCACTGAAAACCCGTGCGCAAATCCCCTTCCCGGGCCAGGAACCGCCCTTCCCTGCGCCCGTTGGCCTGGCCGTCGCGGTAACTCAACACACCGTTGACCCATACCCCCTCGATGCCTTGCGCCGCCCGCTGCGGGTCGTTGAAATCGGCGACATCGCGGATAGTCGCCGGATCGAACAACACCAGGTCCGCCCAATGGCCTTCGCGTATTTCACCGCGCGCCTTCAAACCGAAGCGAGCCGCCGACAGCCCGGTCATCTTGTGCACCGCGGTGTGCAACGGGAACAGTCCGACGTCACGGCTGAAATGTCCGAGCACCCGAGGGAATGCGCCCCACAAGCGTGGGTGTGGAAACGGGTCTTCCGGCAAGCCGTCGGAGCCGACCATCGACAGCGGATGCGCAAGGATTCTGCGGACATCCGCCTCATCCATTCCGTAGTACACCGCACCGGCCGGTTGCAGTTGGCGAGCGGCCTCCAGCAACGACACATTCCACTCGGCGGCGATGTCCATCAGGTCGCGACCGCCCATTTCCGGGTGCGGGGTCGACCAGGTGATGGTAATGCGGTGGGCATCGGTCACCTGCTTCAAATCCAGCGTCGAAGAACTCGCCGCATACGGATAGCAATCGCAGCCCACCGGATGGGTTTTCGCGGCCTGTTCGAGTGACGCCAACAGTTGCGGACTACGCCCCCAGTTACCGGCGCCAGCGCATTTGAGGTGGGAAATGATCACCGGGCTTTGCGCATGACGACCGATCTGGAACGCCTCGTCCATGGCTGCCAGCACCGGTTCGAATTCGCTGCGCAAATGGGTGGTGTAGACCGCCCCGAACGCGGTCAACTCTTCGGTCAATTGCATCACTTCATCAGTGGATGCCGAGAAGGCGCTGGCATAGGCAAGGCCGGTGGACAGGCCCAAGGCGCCGGCCTCAAGGCTCTCGCGCAATTGCTCGCGCATCGCGTTGATTTCATCCGCCGTGGCGGTGCGGAACAGGTCGTCCAGATGATTGCTGCGCAACGCCGTATGGCCGACCAGCGCGGCAACGTTCAGCGTGGTGTTCGCCGCTTCGACCGCCGCGCGGTAATCGCGGAAGCTCGGATAAACGAACGCAGCGGCCGTGCCCAACAGGTTCATCGGGTCCGGCGGATCGCCGCGCAAACTCACCGGTGACGCACTGATCCCGCAGTTGCCGACGATGACCGTGGTCACACCCTGGCTGAGCTTGGGCAGCATCTGCGGCTGACGAATCACCACGGTGTCGTCATGGGTGTGCACGTCGATGAAACCCGGCGCCAGCACATGGCCCTGCGCATCGATTTCCTCGCTGGCGCGGGCATCGCGCAAGTCGCCGATACGCTCGATGCGCCCGTTGAGAATGGCCACGTCGGCGGGGTATCCGGGGCTGTTGCTGCCGTCGATGATCAGGGCGTTGCGAATCAGCGTGTCGTACTGCATGTCAGTCTCCCAGCGGCAAGTGATCGTCGCCGCCGCGGTATTCGTCGAGGGCGAGTTTGATCCGCCGCAGACGTTCTTGATTGTCTTCAGGATTGGCCAACGCCAGCTCGGTGGCGAGCACATCGATGGCCAGCAGCATGCCGTAGCGCGCCGCCGTGGGTTTGTAGATGAACGAGGTTTCGGCACTTTGCAGCGGCAGGACGATGTCGGCCAGTTGCGCCAGCGGAGAATCGGCCCGGGTGATTGCCAGAATGCGTGCGCCGTAGTTGCGCGCCAGCTCCACCGTTTCAATCAGCTCCGGGGTGATCCCGGTCAACGAGCAGACAATCACCACCTGTTCGGCACTGAGGCTGGCGGCGGTGACGCGCATCATCACCGCATCGTGGCACACCGCGATCGGATAGCCGAGGCGCACCAGGCGCACCTGCAGTTCATCGCTGCACAGGGTCGAGCAGCCGCCCACGCCGAAAGCGTGAATCATCCGCGCCTTGCCCAGCAGTTTCACCGCATCGGCGAAACGCGACTCATCGAACGCCGCCAGGTGCTGGCGCAAGGTCGACTCGACGTCACTCACGATCTGCCCATAGAACGCCGACTGCTCGGGCGTGCCCGCCGGGTCGAGAAATCGGCTGCCCACGCCACTGGCCTGGGCCAGTTGCAAGCGCAAGTCACGCAGGTCCTTACAGCCGACCGTACGGGCGAACCGCGACAGCGTGGCGCTGCTGACCTCTGCCCGCAGCGCCAGTTCATCGAGACTGGCGGAGGCGGCAAATCCTACGTCGTCGAGCATCAGGCGGGCGATACGTCCTTCACCGGCGCTGAAGGAATCCTGGCGGGCGCGGATCTGGTAGAGGATGTCCATGGCGGGCGGCTCCGGTTAAATCAGGTAAGAAAGACCAACGGTCAACGCGAAAGCAACGACCGAGATCAACGTCTCGAGCACGGTCCAGGTCTTGAAGGTCTGGGTCACTGTCATGTTGAAGTATTCCTTGATCAACCAGAAGCCGCCGTCGTTGACGTGGGAAAAGATTACTGAACCGGCGCCAGTCGCCAGCACCAGCAACTCCGGATGGGGATAACCCAGACCAATGGCCACGGGAGCGACCACGCCTGAAGCGGTGGTCATGGCCACAGTGGCAGAACCGGTGGCGATGCGCATCAGCGCGGCAAACAGCCAGCCCATCAACAGCGGCGACAAATGAAATTCGTGGGCCAGGCCGACGATCTGGTCAGTGACGCCGGCGTCCACCAGAATCCGGTTCAAACCACCGCCGGCGCCCACCAGCAGCGTGATGCTCGCGGTCGGCGCCAGGCATTCGTTGGTGAACTTGAGGATCGATTCGCGGTTGAAGCCCTGGGCCAGGCCGAGGGTCCAGAAGCTCAGCAATGTGGCCAGCAACAGCGCGATCACCGAGTTGCCGATGAACAGCAGGAACTGGTTGAAACCACTGCCCGGCGTGGAAATCAGATTGGCCCAGCCGCCAATCAGCATCAGTACCACCGGCAACAGGATGGTCGCCATGGTGATGCCGAAACCCGGCAGGCTGTCGCGCGGTTCACGCTCAAGAAACTGTCGTTCCAGCGGGTTTTCCGCCGGCAATTGGATGCGCGGCACGATGAATTTGGCGTACAGGGGACCGGCGATGATCGCCGTCGGAATGCCGATCAGGATCGCGTACATCAACGTCTGCCCCACCGACGCCTGATACACCTGCACCGCCAGCATCGCCGCCGGGTGCGGCGGCACTAGCGCATGCACCACCGACAACCCGGCGACCATCGGCAAACCGACCATCAGGATCGAGACGCCAACCCGCCGCGCCACGGTGAACGCAATCGGCACCAGCAGCACGAAACCGACCTCGAAGAACAGTGGCAGCCCCACCAGGAATGCAATGCACACCATCGCCCAATGCGCGTTCTTCTCGCCAAAACGGTCGATCAAGGTCCGCGCCACCTGCTCGGCGCCACCGGACTCGGCCATCATCTTGCCGAGCATGGTGCCCAGCGCCACCACCAATGCGATATGCCCCAGGGTCTTGCCGACCCCGGCCTCGTACGCCCCCACCACACCCGACGGCGGCATGCCCGCCACCAGCGCCAGGCCGATGGAAATCAGGGTGATGACAATGAACGGGTTGAGTCGGTAACGGGCGATCAGAACGATCAGTGCAATGATGGCGATGGCGGCATACACCAGCAGCCAATAGCCGAAGGACAGGGTCATGCGGTACTCCTCGAGAGGGTCACGTCGAAATATTTGTGAAACTCTTAAAACATTTCGGCAGGTGATTTTCAAACGAGGTGAAAGTAATTTTCGTGCAGAGGTAAGGGGTGTCGCACAGAGGTATGAGTTGTCGCAAATAATGAAAATCAGGCAGGCGGATTTTCATCGCGCCTGCCTGTTTGATTTCAGTCGTGCTGCATCCGGGCACGCTTGAGCAATTTCTTGCAGCGCTCGGACAAATGCAGCACCCGCAGGTGCTTGCCGGCCTTGTTATAGCGCTCGCGCAAGGTGCCCAGTGCGGCGATGGCCGAGTAGTCGACAAAACTCAGGTGCTGGCAATCAAGTGTCACTTGCGCCGGGTCATTGGCCGTATCGAACTGATTGAGAAACGGTGTGGTCGAGGCGAAGAACAGCGTGCCATGCACCCGATACAGCTTGCTGCCGTCGTTCTCCAGATGACTGTCGGCATACAGCTGACGCGCCTGCTGCCAGGCAAAGTTCAGCGCCGCAATGATGATGC
Organism: Pseudomonas sp. P1_F7; assembly: GCF_056405655.1. Classification (NCBI taxonomy): domain Bacteria; kingdom Pseudomonadati; phylum Pseudomonadota; class Gammaproteobacteria; order Pseudomonadales; family Pseudomonadaceae; genus Pseudomonas; species Pseudomonas sp. P1_F7. The sequence goes on along the minus strand of NZ_JBFUBR010000015.1, from coordinate 20,824 downwards.
CGCAGAGCACCGCGATGGCCAGATCGGTGAAAACGGTAATCACCGTCACGGCGATGATCACCAGCGCATCGTTCAGCGGGACCTTGTTCATCACCCGCAGCGAGGCCCAGGCGAAGGTCTGTTGCGCCACCACGAACATCACCCCGACCAATGCAGCCAATGGAATGCGCTCGATCAGCGGCGACAGAAACAGGATGAACAACAGGATCGACACCCCGGCCACCATCCCGGACAAGCGCCCGCGACCGCCGGAGCTGAGGTTGATCACGGTCTGGCCGATCATGGCGCACCCGCCCATGCCACCGAACACACCGGACACCAGATTCGCCGCCCCCAGCGCCACGCACTCGCGATCCGGGTAGCCACGGCTCTCAGTGATTTCGTCGGTGAGGTTCAGGGTCAACAGGGTTTCCAGCAACCCGACCAGCGCCATCAGGATCGCGTAGGGCGCGATGATCCGCAGGGTGTCCAGATTCCACGCAATGTCCGGCAGCGCCAGCGTCGGCAAGCCACCGGCAATGTGCGCCATGTCGCCCAGGGTGCGGGTCGGCAGGCCAAGCAGATACACCGCCAGGCCCACGCCGAGAATCGCCACCAACGCCGGCGGCACCGTACGGGTCAGGCGCGGCAGCACATAGACAACGGCCATGGTCACCGCGACCAGCCCGATCATCATGTACAGCGGCGTACCGCTCAACCAGGTCTCACCGCTCTTGAAATGCTCCATTTGTGCCAGGGCAATGATGATCGCCAGGCCGTTGACGAAACCGAGCATCACCGGGTGCGGCACCATGCGCACCAGTTTGCCGAGCTTGAGCAGCCCGAACGCCATCATGATCAACCCGCCCAGCAACACCGTGGCCAGCAGATACTGCACGCCGTGTTGCACCACCAGCGCAACGATCACCACGGCCATCGAGCCGGCCGCGCCGGACACCATGCCCGGTCGCCCGCCGAACAGCGCGGTCAGGGTGCAGATGATGAACGCGCCATAGAGCCCCATCAGCGGATTGAGATGCGCCACCAGCGCGAAAGCGATGCATTCGGGCAACAGGGCGAAGGAAGTGGTAAGCCCGGCCAGGACATCGGCGCGTAGACGTTTTGCTTTCATGGGGAACCGCACACAGGGAGAGACGAAAAAGAGTGTGCGGATGTTACGGAAATGCAGTCAGACCGACCAGTCGTTGTGCCTGCGCAAACGCCATCGCGAGCAAGCTCGCTCCCACAAGGGATCTGTGTCGAACACAAAATCCGTGCCCTATGCAGATCAAATGTGGGAGCGAGCTTGCTCGCGATAGCCGCAACTCGGTCTAAAGCGAACTCACACCATCTCGTCGCGAATCCACTCCACGACCGACGTGCGCTTCGGCACCCAGCCCAACAGTTCCCGAGCCTGCTTGCCGCGCACCCGACTGTTGGAACCCAGGCCATAGTTGGCCATTTCATAGCCCCACTCGGCTTCCGCGTCCTTGAGCGCCCAGTCTTGCGGTTCGCCCAGGTTCAACGCCTGGGCCATGGCGGTGGTCATGTCGATGAATGACGCTTCACCGCTTTCGACGAAGTAGAAGGTGCCCGGTACGTTTTCAGTCAGCGCCAGCAGGTATAGCGCAACCACGTCCTCGATGTGCACATTGGACCAGATGTTCCGGCCCGTGCCGACGTGGCGCACCACGCCGCTTTTGCGCGCCTGTTTGAGCAGGCGCGGCAGCTGCACGCTGTCACGACTCACGCCCAGGCTGTGGCCGTAGATCAACGTATTGCAGATCACCGCCGAGTTCACCCCGTCCATGGCCGCCGCCAGGATCAGGTTGTCGATGGCCACGCGCGCAGCTTTGTCGACTGTCGGTTCCGGCAGGTTGTCTTCGAAGTAGATGACATCACTGGATTTACCGCCCGAGGCATCACCGACAATGCTCGAACCGCTGGTGTGCAGGAACACTTTGCCAGCACCGCGCAGGGCATCGAGCAAGGCTTCCACCGCACCACGATGATCACTGCTGGCCGCGTTGATCACCGCGTCGGCAGCAAGCGCCTGATCGGCCAACAGCGCGTGGTCGTCCAGCGTACCGATCACCGGGATGATGCCCAGTGCGCGCAGTTCATCGGCTTGTTCGGCGCTGCGTACCAGACCGGTGACGTTGTGGCCGGCCTGGACCAGGCCCGTGGCGATGGAACCGCCGATAAAACCGGCAGCGCCGGTAACGAATACGTTCATGGAGAAACTCCCTGCGTTGATCAGTGATGCAAGGAGTATCAAGGAGCGATCACAGCCGAAAAATGCCCTCTGACCCAATTCACTTTTGCGCAGGAATCACGAATCAGCCCTTGAAATCTGCGCTCGCATAATCGGCCAACTTGCCCTGGATAAAGTCCAGGAAGCATTGAATCCGCAGGGCCAGCTGCGAGTTACGGTAGTACACCGCGTTGATCGGCTGGCGATAGCCGCTGTTGAATTCGGCCAGCAACACTTTCAAGCGTCCGGCACGAATGTCCTCGATGGTCATGAAATGCGACAGGCTGGCGATGCCCTGGCCGTCCAGTGCGAGATGGCGGATGGTCTCGCCGCTGGAGGCGCTGATCGACGCCTGGATTGGCCAGCGATCGCCATGCACATAACGCAGTGGCCATTGGTTGAGGCCTTCGTTCTGGGTGAACCCCAGCAGCGTATGGTTGGCCAGGTCTGCCACGGCTTGCGGTGCGCCGTACTTTTCCAGGTACGCCGGGCTGGCGACGATGTGCAGCGGGCTGCAACCCAGGGAGCGGGCATGCAGCGTCGAGTCGGTCAGGGTGCCGATGCGAATGGCGATGTCGGTGCTCTGCTCCAGCAGGTCGATGATCAAATCGTTGCTGTTGAGTTCGAGCTGGATGTCGGGGTAAAGCCTGCGGAATTCATCGATGTAGGGCACGATGGCGTGCAGCATGAAAGGCGATGCCGCGTTGATCCGCAGTCGCCCGGACGGCGTTTTCTGGCGTGAGGACAGGCGCTCTTCGAGCTCGTCCATCTGATCGAGAATGCGCTTGGCGTGTTCGAAGAAGTACTTGCCCTCTTCGGTCAGGTCCATGCGCCGCGTGGTGCGATTGATCAGCGTGGTGTCGAGCTTGGCCTCCAGCCGCGACAGCGTACGACTGACCGCCGAAGGCGTTTGCCCGACCTGCTCGGCCGCCGCAGAAATCGACCCGCATTCAATCACGCAGACGAAAACCTGCAATTCATCGGATCTGGCTTTCACGTGTGTCCTCGTTTGCGAATCGGCGCTGCGATCTTCCTGGCCGTTGCATCGGATAGTAGCCGAGCGTTAAGCCTTGAGGCCAAACACCTCAGCCAAATGCTGCTCATAGCGCACCACATCACCTTCGATGTTCGGGCGCTTCATCACGTCCACGCAGAGGAACGTCGGCAAACCGGTCATGCCCAGGAACTCGTTGGCCTTGTGGAACGGGAAGTACACCGCGTCCACACCTTTGGCTTCGAAGAAATCGGTCGGGTCGTCGAAGGCTTGCTGCGGGGCGTTCCAGGTCAGCGACAGCATGTACTGCTTGCCGTGAATCAGGCCGCCGCTGCCGTACTTCTGCGACGCGTCCGAACGGGTGCGACCATCGCTGGCATAGAGGCTGCCATGACCTTCGGTGAAGACTTCATCGATGTACTTTTTCACGGTCCACGGCGCGCCCATCCACCAGCCGGGCATCTGGTAAATGATCACGTCGGCCCAGAGGAACTTGGCCACTTCTTCGGCGACGTCGTAGCCCTCGTCGATGAAAGTGGTTTTGACATCCACACCGCCGCGATCCAGCACGCTCAGCGCGGCTTCATGCAGGGTGGCGTTGTAGCGGCCGTCGGAGTGCGCAAATCTTTTGCCGCCATTGAGCAACAGGACTTTTTTCATGGGAGATCTCGGGAAGGGTCGGGAATCGGATGGCGGCAGAGTACCGATCGGCCTCGCGCGGAGTAAGCGTCGATTTGGCAAAATTCATTTGACCTACAAGCACGAATCAATAGGCGATTGTTGCCTTAGACTGGGGCCAGTTCTGACTTGAGGAGAGATGTAGATGAGTGAAATCCAGGGCTTCATCCTGCAGGCCAAGACCCGACCGGAAAAATCCGACGCCTTCGAAGCGTTTTTCAGCGGCTACGTGCAAGCGAGCCGAGCCGAACCCGGTTGCATCGAATACCACATGTTGCGCGACAAACAGGACCCGACCCTGTTCATCTTCTACGAGATCTGGCAATCCCAGGCCCACCTCGACGTGCACTCGAACCTGCCACACATGAAGCAGTTCCTCGAGCAGCGTGATGAATACCTGGAGCGGGACTTCGAGATCCGCGCCATCGAGATGATCAGCCCGTCGTCCGCTAGCCGCTGATCAGCAAATGGCCGCCGAGCACACCCAGGCCAACGAAAAACACGCGTTTGAACCACAGGGCGCTGATCCGCTGGCGCAGCGATTGCCCCAGCCACATGCCGAGCATGGCCGGGATCAGCGCCAGCAGCGATGCGCTCAACTCGCCCCCACCGAGAGCGCCGCCCCATAGCAAGCCACCGGCCAGGGCCAGGGTCGAAACGGTGAACGACAGGCCCAGCGCCTGCACCAGTTCGTCCTTGCTCAAGCCCAGTGCTTGCAGGTACGGCACCGCTGGAATCACGAACACGCCGGTGGCCGAAGTGATGACGCCGGTCAGCACGCCGCACAGCGGACCGAGCCAGCGTTCGCTGCGCCGCCCCACGCGCAGAGTCGGCAGGAACAAACCGCTCAGCGCATACAGCAACAATGCCGCGCCCAACCCTCGCAACACCCAATGGCCACCGCTCATGCCGATCCATAGCGTGCCAGCCCCGGTGCCGATGAAAATCGCCAGCAGCATCGGCCACAACCGTTTGACCAGCCCCGACAGATGCCCGCCGAATGCCAGTTGCCAGACGTTGGTGAGTGTCGCCGGAATGATCAGCAGCGCCGCAGCCTGCGTCGGCGCCATAGCCAGACCGAGCAGGCCCATGGCAACGGTCGGCAGGCCGAGGCCGATCACGCCCTTGATCATGCCGGCCAGCACAAAGGTGCCGATGACCAACAGCGAAAGGGCAAACCCGAGATTCTGATAAAACGCCGAGAGTGTATTCATGGGGCCATGGTGAGCCCGCGGGGGTTGATTGAAAATCTGCCATATACTGAGGCTGCCTCTTGCTTTGGCAGAGGCTGAGTATTTCGCTGAAGCGACTGGCATCTTCGCGGGCAAGCCCGCTCCCACAGGTAACCGAGTTCTCGCAGAAGAAATGCGATCCCCTGTGGGAGCGAGCTTGCTCGCGATGGCGGCCTCCCAGACAACAAAAATCCGGGGATGACAATGCACTTCGACCTGACCGACCTGCGCCTGTACCTGAACATCCTCGACACCGGCAACATCACCGCCGGCGCCGCACGCAGCCATTTGTCCCTCGCGGCGGCCAGCGCACGCATCCGTGCCATGGAGTCGTCGTTGGGCACCGAGTTTCTCGAACGGGGTCGCCGTGGCGTCACGCCCACAGCCGCAGGCAAAGTCTTGGCGCAACACGCCCGGGTCCTGCTGCAACAGGCCGAACGCCTGCAACAGGAACTGGCCGAATACGCCCAGGGCGTCAAAGGCCAGGTGCGGCTGCTGTGCAACACCACGGCGATCACCGAGTACCTGCCAGAGTTGCTCGCGGATTTCCTGCACAGCCATCCCAACCTAGACATTGACCTGCAGGAACTGCCCAGCACCCGAATCACCCATGCCTTGCGCCAAGGGGCGGCGGACCTCGGCATCGTTTCCGACGCGGTGGACACCGATGACCTGCAAACCCGAGCATTCCGCGATGATCCGCTGGTGCTGATCATGCCTCGGGAACACCCCTTGGCACAGGCGACCGCAGTGAACTTTACCGACACGCTGCATCACGACTACGTCGGCCTGAATGCCAACAGCGCCTTGGCGGTGTACCTGGAAGAGCAGGCACTGCACGCCGGCCTGCGCATGCAGATTCGCATCCGTGCCGATGGCTTCGATGGCGTGATGCGCATGGTCGCCCGAGGGGCGGGGTTGGCAATCGTACCCTTGGCGGCGGTCGAACGCAGTTCAGACGGACTGTCCTTCAAAAGCCTCGCCCTGCAAGAACCCTGGGGCCAACGCAAACTGTTGCTCTGTGCCCGGGACTTCACCGCATTACCCGGCTATGCCAAGACCCTGCTGCACGCCTTGACTCTCCCCTGAGGGGCAGACTTTATCCTTGAGGTTTGATCTTCAAGGACAGCGATGATGGGTAAACGAATACTGGTGATCCTCGGGCATCCGTCCAGCAACAGTTTCTGCGCCGCCCTTGCCGAGCGTTACATTCAGTCGGCAGTGCGCGCCGGGCATGAGGTACGTCAATTGTTTCTGGGCAGCATGGATTTTGACCCGGTACTGCGCGAAGGTTATCGGCAGGTCCAGCCACTGGAAGCCGACCTGCGTAACGCCCAGGCCGATATCCTCTGGGCCGAACAGCTGACGCTGGTTTATCCGATCTGGTGGGGTGGTGTACCGGCCTTGCTCAAGGGCTTTTTCGACCGGGTGTTCTTACCGGGGTTTGCCTTCAAGTATCGACAAGGCAAAGCCTTCCCCGACAAACTTCTGAGCGGCCGAACCGCCCACCTGCTGGTGACCATGGACACGCCGCCCTGGTACTACCGATGGATCTACCGCATGCCCGGTTTGCATCAGGTCCGCAAGACCACCCTGGAATTCTGTGGAATCAAGCCAACCCGAACCCTCACCTTCGGGCCAATTCTCGGCGCCAGCGCAGACCGGCATGCGGCCTGGTTACGCCAAGCCGAAGCTATCGCCAGCGGTTGAGTCGGTCGATAATGCACCGAGCTTTATCCTCGGAGAAAAGGACCTTCCCATGTACATCGGCCAAGCCGCGCAACGTTCCGGCACCACTGTCAAAAGCATCCGTCACTACGAGTCGATTGGCCTGCTGCCTGCCGCTCGCCGCCAGGGCAAGTACCGCATCTACGACCAGCACAGCGTCGACCTGCTGATGTTCATCAAATGTGCCCAGCAGCTTGGGTTCAGGCTCAAGGAATTGCAGTCGGTCTTCGCCGGACATCAGGGCCCGCAGTTGCCATGGGAACGGGCATACCAGGTCCTCGCCAGCAAAAAACAGGAAATCGCCGAGCGGATAGCGGCGCTGTCGCAACAGCACTCGCAATTGGTCGAGTTCGAGAACAGCCTCGAACAATCCAGGCTCGATTGCCCGCTGAACCGTCTTTGAGGGCCGTGCGTTTCTGGACACCTCAGTGTCGACCACAGACAACTGATCGCTGGACAGGCGCTATAGGGTGCGACTTCAGTTCTTGAGCCCACTGCCCGGAGTCATCATGACCGCACCGATTACCGTTCTGCGCGACACCCACCCGCTGCCTGTGCTCGACGCCTGCAAATGGGAAAAACTCGAAGGCGACCCGCACACCGTCAACCTCAATGCCTACACCAGTGAAGACGGCAGCAAGATCATGGGCACCTGGATCTGCACGCCGGGCAAGTGGTACGTGGAATACGTGAAGTGGGAGTACTGCCATTTCCAGGAAGGCTACTGCATCATCACCCCGGAAGGCATGGCCCCGATCCACCTGCGCGCCGGCGACATTTTCGTCGTTGAGCCGGGGATGAAAGGCACCTGGGAAGTGGTGGAAACCGTGCGTAAATATTTCGTGTTTGCCTGATGCAAAAAAACCGGAGCAAGCTCGCTCCCACAGGTTTTCCACCACCCTTCTACTGCGGTTTGCGATAGCCGTTGATGATCGCCGAGAAGTCCTGACCACCCTCCCCACGCAAACTCATCGCCTGATACAACTGCTGGGCCACCGCACCGAGCACCACTGGCTGGTGCGCCTGACGCGCCGCTTCAGTGGCCAGACCCAGGTCCTTGAGCATCAGTTCGGCACCGAAACCACCGGTGTAACCGCGCGACGCTGGCGCCGTTTCAACGATGCCCGGCCACGGGTTGTACATCTCCGAACTCCAGCAACGTCCAGTGGAACTGTTGATGATGCCCGCCAGCACCTTGGTGTCGATGCCCAGGGCATCGCCCAGCGCCATGGCTTCGCTGACGCCGACCATGGAAATCCCCAGCAGCAGGTTGTTGCAGATTTTAGCGATTTGCCCGGTGCCGACCTCACCACAATGGACGATGTTGCGGCCCATTTGCGCCAGTACCGGTTGCAGGGTGGCGAACAGTTCGGGGGTGGCGCCGACCATGAAGGTCAGTGTCCCGGCGGCTGCACCACCGGTGCCGCCAGAGACCGGCGCATCGGCCATGGCCACGCCCTGTTTGGCAGCGGCGGCGGCCACGTCCCGCGCGGTCTGCGGATCGATGGTGCTGCAATCCACGGCCGGTACACCCTTGCCGATACCGGCGAGCACGCCGTCTTCACCCAGCCACACACTGCGCACATGCACCGCGGCAGGCAGCATGGTGATGACCAGTTCGGCGCCCTCTGCCGCTTCACGGGCCGATGCACTGATACTGCCGCCCAGTTGTTCCAGCTCCGCCAGCACAGCTTTGTTCAAGTCCACCAGGCGCAGTGCATGGCCGGCCTTGATCAGGTTGCGCGCCATCGGCGCGCCCATGTTGCCCAGACCGATAAAAGCGATTTTCATGTCCGGCTCCTTAACGCAGGTTGATGGTGGTGTTCACACCGTCGTTGACGCTGTCGTCATCGAACCAGCGACTGGTGACGGTCTTGGTCTGAGTGTAGAACTGCACCACTTGCTTGCCATACGGGCCGAGGTCGCCGAGCTTGGAACCGCGCGAACCGGTGAAGCTGAAGAACGGGACCGGCACTGGAATCGGGATGTTGATGCCGACCTGGCCGACGTCGATTTCGTTCTGGAATTTACGTGCCGCCGCGCCGCTCTGGGTGAACAAGCCCGTGCCGTTGCCGAACGGGTTGGCGTTGACTAGGGCGATGGCCTCGTCGAGCGTATTGACTTCCAGCACCACCAGCACCGGGCCGAAGATTTCCTGGGTGTAGATCTGCATGTCGGTGGTCACGCCGGAGAACAGGGTCGGGCCGACAAAGTTACCCTTCTCGTAACCGGGAACCGAGATCTCGCGACCGTCCAGTTCCAGTTTGGCGCCTTCCTTGATGCCGCTTTCGATCAGGTCGAGAATCCGCGCCTTGGCCTTTTTCGAGATCACCGGGCCGACGTCGGTGCCCGGCTCGCTGCCGGCATTGACCTTGAGCTTCTGCGCCAGCGCCTTGAGATCCGGCAGCCACTGCTTGGCCGCGCCCACCAGCACCACCACCGAGGTGGCCATGCAGCGTTGACCGGCAGCACCGAAACCGGCACCCACCAGCGCATTCAGCGCTTGTTCGCGATTGGCGTCTGGCAGCACCACGGCGTGGTTCTTCGCGCCCATCATCGATTGCACGCGTTTGCCGTTTTTACCGGCCAGGTCGTAGACGTGAGTGCCGACGGCAGTCGAGCCGACGAAGGAAACCGCCTTGATATCTTTATGGGTGCACAGGCCGTCCACCACATCCTTGCCGCCGTGCACGACGTTGAGCACGCCAGCCGGAATACCCGCCTCAATCGCCAGCTCCACCAGCAGCATGGTCGACATCGGGTCCTGTTCGGACGGCTTGAGCACGAAGGTGTTGCCGCAGGCGATGGCCATCGGGAACATCCACAGCGGAATCATCGCCGGGAAGTTGAACGGGGTAATGCCGGCGCACACGCCGATTGGCTGGCGCAGGGTATAGGTGTCGACGCCACCGGCGACGTTTTCAGCGAATTCGCCCATTTGCAGGCTGCCGATGGAGCAGGCGTGCTCGACCACTTCCAGCCCACGGAAAATGTCGCCTTCGGCGTCGGCAATTGTCTTGCCCTGCTCGGCACTCAGGACCGCGGCGATGCGCTTGGAGTGTTCGCGAATCAGCGCCTGGAGCTTGAGCATGATGCGCATCCGCGCGCCGATGGGCGTCAGCTTCCAGGTCTGGAAAGCGCGATGGGCGGCGCTGATGGCTGCGTCGACTTCTTCGGCGGTGGCAAACGGCACTTTGGCCAGCACTTGCTGGGTCGCCGGGTTGATGATGTCGTGCCATTCGGTGGTCTTGGATTCGACCCACTGACCGTCGATCAACAGTTTGACCTTTTGCACGGTGGTTTCGTTGGGCGTGAGCGATACGTTCATGTGGGTCTCCGGATGCTTGTTTTTATCTTGGGAGCCAAGGCGAGAAAGTCGCCTTGAGATGAGGCGTGTGTCGCGAATTGGTTGTCGGACTGTTTTTGGAGTATAGATGTGCAAACTTCTAATATGAACGCACATAAAAACCGGTCCAACATGCAAAAAAACATCACCTCCCTCGGCTCGCTGAACTGGGATGACCTCAAGTTTTTCCTTGAAGTCGCCCGCACCCGCAAGGCCAGCACCGCGGCCAAGCGCCTGGCGGTGGACTACACCACGGTGTCGCGGCGCATCAGTTCCCTGGAAACCGCGTTGGGCACATTGCTGTTCGAAAAATCCCGGACCAACGGTTTTGTCCTGACCGCCGAAGGCCAGCGGTTGATGGGGTATGCCGAGTCGATCGAAAGTACCCTGCACATGGCGTGCGAGCAGGTTTCCGGGTCCGGCGTGGCGCTGTCCGGGCATGTGCGCATGGGCTGCACCGAAGGCTTCGGCAGCTTTTTCATCACGCCGCAGCTGAGCCACTTCGTCGACACCTATCCGGCCATTTCGGTGGATATCCTGCCGCTGCCGCACTTCATCAGCCTGTCCAAGCGCGAGGCCGACATCGTCATCGCCCTGGAGCGTCCCGAGCATGGCCCGTACGTCTGCTGCAAACTGTGCGACTACCGATTGCAGCTGTACGCGACCCAGGATTATCTGGACAACCACCCGCCAATCCGCAAACCAGCCGATTTGGCCAAGCATTCATTTATCAGTTACGTCGACGACCTGGCATTCAGCTCGGAGCTGCTGTACCTGGCCAACGTATTGCCCGGCGCCAGTGCCAACCTGCGCAGCACCAGCGTGATCGCGCAGTTCGTGGCCGCGCAGCAAGGACGCTCACTGGCGATCCTGCCGTGCTTCCTCGCCACCCAGGACCCGCGCCTGCTGCCAGTGTTGCCGCAGGAAATCAATATCACCCGACAGTTCTGGATGTACTGCCGCGAAGACCTGCGCAAGCTCAAGCGGATTACCCTGTTGTGGGATTACATCCGCGAGGTCACCGAGCAGAATCAGGGCCTGCTGATGGGAGAAAGCCGGGAGATGCTGTTTGCCGATGACTGACCTTTCAGCCTGTCGGCTCGCGGCCTTCCTTTAGCTCCAGCATCAGTCCGCTCAGGCGTTTGACCCGGCGTTTCACCGCCTCTTCAAACACGCCCGCACGCGACTCGATCAAGGTGAACCAGTCCTTGGCCCGGGTAATGCCGGTGTAGATCAACTCCTTGGTGAGCACCGGGTTCAAGGCATCGGGAAGAATCAACGCGGTATGTGCGAACTCCGAGCCCTGGGATTTATGCACGGTCATGGCGTACACGGTTTCGACATCATTCAGGCGACTGGGCAGGACAAATCGCACACCACCCTGGCCATCATTGCGTGGGAACGCCACACGCAGAACCTGTTTTCCAGTCCCGCGGCCTTCCTGTTCCGGGAGCTTGAGGGCAATGCCGATATCGCCGTTCATCAAACCCAGCCCGTAATCGTTGCGGGTCATCAGGACAGGTCGACCTTCGTACCACTGCTGGTCGCTGTCGATCAGGCGCGCCCTGAGCAATGCCTCCGTCACCCGCTGGTTCAAGCCCTCCACACCCCATGGCCCCTTGCGCACGGCACATAACAACTGGAACGCGTCGAAGGCCTGCAGCACTTGTCGAGCCCAATCAATCCAGCGCGAATCTTCCAGCGGGCTGTCCAGTGGCGGTCGCTGATTGCGCAGCACGCTCAGGTATTGTCGATAACCCTGCGGCCCCTCACCGTGGCCGTCGAGAAGCAAACGTTCCAAAGCCCGGTCCTGCTCCCCCTTGAGGGCCAGGCAATACACATCGTCATGGCTTCGCGCAGACAACAACTTGCGGGCTTCTTCGGGTTGCTGCTGATTAACCCAACGAGCGAGTTGACCAATACCGCTGCCCTCACCGAATCGCCGGGAATGGCGCAACATCACGACCTGTTGGGCCAATGGATGAGTGCCCTGCGTGTCCTCCTGCAATCCGCTGGCCTGCAAACTTTCGCCGCTGACGGCTTCCAGCCACTGGCGTGTCTGCGGGCTGTACCAGCCAGCCTCAGCGTCGCGACACAGATCCCCCAGTACCGCACCGGCTTCTACCGAAGCCAGTTGATCCTTGTCACCCAACAGCACGAGGCGCGCATGGGCCGGCAAGGCGTCGAGCAGGTTGGCCATCATTTCCAGGTCGATCATCGAGGCCTCGTCCACCACCAACACATCCAGCGGCAGGCGATTACCCGCGTGGTGCCGGAAATGACGAGTCCCGGGTCGGCTGCCGAGCAGGCGGTGAACGGTGGTGACGTCGGAGGGGATCTTGTCTCGTATGTCTTGGGCGACCTTCAAGGTCCGGACTTGCTGGCTGATGGATTCCGTCAGACGCGCAGCGGCCTTGCCGGTCGGTGCGGCGAGGCGAATACGCAGGGGCATGCCAGCCTCGACCGCCGGCGCCTGGAGCAACGCCAGCAAGCGCACGACGGTGGTGGTCTTGCCGGTTCCCGGCCCCCCCGTGACGATGCTGAATGCACTGCGCGTCGCCAGGGCGCAGGCCAGCTTCTGCCAGTCGATCACTTCACCCGGCCGGGCAGGACCAAACAACCCGGTGAGGCGCTGGAGCAAGTCGTTCGGCGTGGATTCGTGTTGCGTCAGACGCTCGCGCAGCGAAAGGTCGATCCGTCGCTCGTAAGCCCAATAGCGGCGCAGGTACAAGCGTTTTCCCGATAACACCAAAGGCCGGTCGCGCACGTTGTCACGACTGTCAGCGGCCAGTGCGACCAGGTTGCTGGCGGCCAGCACCTTGCACCAATGAGCACCGTCCAGCGATCCCAGCAATTGCGAGGGCAACAGCATCGCGCCGCCTTGCACGTCACCTTCGGGTGGCAGCGACAGGGCGAAGTCCGGTTCTTTCAGCGTCTCGAACAGGTCGAGGCAGACATGCCCGTGGCCCAACTGGTGGCTGGTCAGCGCGGCTGCCAGCAACACCAACGGATCATCCTCCGGGGCCAGTTCATGCAAAAACGCCACAAAGGCTTTGTCCAGCGCGCGCAACCAGCCACGCTCGACCCAACGCGTGAGCAACAACAGCAAGTCGTCGGCACGACTCAGCGGCGCCAGATCGGCCAGGCTTTCGGCTGCCAGCGATGTGGGCAACAAATCGGCGAATGTGCGACTCATAACAGTACTCCCTGTTCCCAGGCGGGCTCGGCCTTGGGTTCTGGCTTGCCCTGGAACAGTCTGTCCAGACGCTCGATCAGCTCTCTTGGCGGCCGGGCGAAAAACACACCCTGGCTGGCCGCGCGCGTACCGCGCAAAAACAGGTACAACGCACCGCCGACATGCCGGTCGTAGTCGTAATCGGCGAGCCGCGCCTTGAGCTGGCGGTGCAGGGCCAACAGGTACAACACGTATTGCAGGTCATAACGGTTGTCGAGAATCGACTGTTCCATGGCCTGCGCGGTGTAGGCCGCATCATCGACGCCGAGCCAGTTGGATTTGTAGTCGGCCACGTAATAGCGGCCGTCATGTTCGAACGTCAGGTCGATAAAGCCCTTGAACATGCCGTTGAGCAACACCGGTTCTGCGGCGACCCGGGCCACGCCGTTATGGGTGTATTGGCACACCAGCGCATCGAGCTTGAGCACATCGACCTTATGGCTGGCGAACCAGAACTCCATCTCGACCTGATACTGCGTCAACTGGCCGAATACCACCGGTGCCTGGCCGCTGCCCAGTTGCAACGGCGACTTGAGCAGATGCTGCAGCCAGTCACTCAAGGTGCTGATCCAGCCCTCCCAGCCTCGACGGTTGCAGCGACGGGCAATGGCGTCGATCACCTCTTGCGGTGCCGCATCAAAACTCTCGCCTCCCGCCCATTCGAGCAAGCCATGGAGGAAGGTGCCGGGGTTCGGGCCGCGCGGGAAGCGATGGATATCGCCGCCACCGGCCACCACTTCCCTGGGGGCCTGCGGGTCGAGGCGTTCGTCATCGAACAGTTTTTGCGCCTGCGGGCTCTCCGGCGCCTCGTCGGTGCCGACACTCAGGGTGTCGCCAATACGCAACGCGCTGTAGGAAGCGATCCACCAGTTTTCACTGGCCTTGCGTTTCGGAACCCGCGGAACCAACAGCGCAGCGTCGTTTTGCGGTGGCCGGTAATGCTCTGTTGTCGCTTCAGGCATCTCGGCATACGCCAGCGCCGGGCAGTCCTGCTGCAAATCCCGCAACCAAAGCTGTAACGCCGGGGACTCGGCCAAAGGCGCACCACCGCCCAGCAGATAACCCAATGCCGACAGATGCAGCACCGAGCCATTGTTGTTGCCGCGCTTGAGGTCGGCCACCCCCAGCCAGCAGGTGTGTTGCGCCCGGGTCAGGGCGACATAGAGCAAGCGCAGATCCTCGGCCAGACGCTCATCGTCAGCCAGGGCAATCAATTCTGCCGTCGGTTTCAACGTGACCTGGGCATTGCCGGATTCATCGTGGTAGTGCAACGGCAGGCGGCTGCCATCCACCGGTTTCGCCGAGCAAATGAACGGCAGGAACACCAACGGGTATTCAAGGCCTTTGGACTTGTGAATGGTCACGACCTTGACCAATTGCTCATCACTTTCCAGACGCAGGATCTGCTCTTCGCCAGCCTGCCCGGACAACGCCAGATGCTCGGACAAATGCCGGATCAGGGCTTGCTCGCCATCGAGTTCGGCGGCGGCTTGTTGCAGCAGTTCGAAAAGGTGCAGAAGGTTGGTCAAGACGCGCTCGCCGTCACTGCGGGCGATCAGCGCCTGGGGCAGGCGGAAGTCGTGCAGCAGGCGTCGCAGCATCGGCAGTACGCCCTGCTTGCGCCAGACTTCGCGATAACCACGGAACTGCATGACCCGGGATTCCCAGGCCAACTCGTCCTGATTCAGCCGCTCCAGCTCAGTCAACGAAAGGTTCAACGTGATGCTGGCCAACGCGGCCCGCAACGGACGCTCGACATCCGGCTCGGCGCAGGCCTTGAGCCAGGTCAGCACGTCATGCGCCTCCTGGGCGGCGAACACCGAGTCCTTGTCCGACAGGTAAACACTGCGCACGCCACGGGCGGCCAATTGCGCACGAACCGCCTGCGCCTCCTTGCCGTCGCGTACCAGGATGGCGATGTCCGCCGGCAGCAGGCCCCTGAAGGCTTTGCCGTCCTGGGTGAACCCCGCTTGCCCCTGCTGTCCGCCATTGAGCAATGCCGTGATTTCACTGGCGCAGGCAGCCGCCAGCTGTTGCCGGTACACCGCACCGGACAACGGTTGTTCGGCCGGCAAGTGCCAGATGTTCAAGGCCGGGATTGCCTGGTCATTGATGCGCAAGACTTCTTTGCGGCCCTGGGAGGCAACCGGCGTGAACGGAACCGGGTTGTCGCCATTCCTCTCCCGAAAGAGGAAAGCGCCGCGTCCTGACTCCCGGGCTTCGGCGCGCTCGAACACATGGTTCACTGCGTTGACCATGCCATGGCTTGAGCGGAAGTTGGTGCCCAGGGTGTGCAGGCGGCCAGTGGTGGCCTGGCGGGCGCGCAGGTAGGTATGGATGTCGGCGCCGCGAAAAGCGTAGATCGCCTGTTTCGGGTCGCCGATCAGGAACAGACCGCACTCGGTGCTGTTCTCTTCAATGCGGTAGATGCTCTCGAAGATCCGGTATTGCACAGGGTCGGTGTCCTGGAACTCATCGATCAGGGCGACCGGAAACTGTTCACGAATCAGGGTTGCCAGTCGCTCGCCGCCATCGGACTGCAAGGCCGCATCAAGGCGCAGCAACATGTCGTCGAAACCCATTTCCGCGCGGCGGCGTTTCTCTTCCTCGAATCGCGCCCCGACCCAACGGGCCGCGTGTTGCAGTACGGCGGCATCAGGTGTCGGCAACCCATCGAGGCAGGCCTTGAGGCCGGCCATCGCATCGAGCCCCGGATGTCGAGGCGCCTCACCTTTCCAGGCTTCAGCCATGCCATCAGGAGTCAGGCGAGTGAAACCGGTGCCGATATCCAGTTGCTCAAGGGATTCTTCCTCGGCCCAGGCTTTGATTTTTTCAAACCAGGGCTCGAAATAGCGTGCCTGCATCTTGCGACCGTCGACAGCCTTGCTGGCAACGCCCTGGTGACAGATCGCAAGCAACTCGTCCGCCCACTGCAGCCAGGGTTTCTTGAGTTCGATCAGGGCAGCCCGTCGCTCTTGCAAGCATTGCGAAATCACTTCGGCGGGTTCTTTCCCTTCAAGGGTATCGCGCTCGCTGGCGAACAGTGCACGAATCCGCGGCAGCAGCGCCGCCGGCCCGCCCCAATTGCTGCGCACCCAATTCAAGGCGTCACCTTGCATCGGGTAGCAGAACAGCCGCCAGTAATCGCGCAGGACTTCCCCCAGCAAGTCGCTGTGGTCGGTTTCCAGGGTCTGGGTAAACAGGCTGCCACTGTCGAATGCGTGCTCGCGCAACATGCGCTGGCACCAACTGTGGATAGTCGAAACCGCCGCCTCGTCCATCCACTGGGCGGCGATATCCAGGCGGTTTGCGCACCCGGGCCATTGCTCGGGCAAGTACTGATCACGCAACTCGGCAATCAGGCTGTCGGGGGCAGGTGTTTCATCGCGAAAATATCGTGCGGCCTCAGCGAGCCGCGTGCGAATGCGTTCGCGCAGCTCTTTGGTAGCGGCGTCAGTGAACGTCACGACGAGGATTTGCGGCGGCAACAGCTCACGTCCGAAGCCACTGTCCTCCCCGCCGTTGCCAAGCACCAGACGCAGGTACAACGCGGAAATGGTGAAGGTCTTGCCGGTGCCGGCACTGGCTTCGATCAGTTGGCTGCCGCGCAGCGGGAATGCCAGGGCCAGAGGTGTCTTTGTGCTCATCAGCGCGACTCCTCGCTGGACAGTGAACGCCAGGGTGCTTCAAGAAGCGGGCGATAGAGCGCGTCACACCACTGGGGGAACGTCTCGTCGGCGACCAAGGCATCGTAATCGGCGAATTGGCGAGCCAGTGCCGGGCTTTCGCGGCGCTCTCCGTCCGTCGTTTGCCCATCCCCTTCATAGGCCTTGCGCGCAGCGGCTTCGGCTTTGACCGGGTCGGTTTGCCCAAGCCACGCAAAGGCTGTCTTGACCGCTATCGGCAGAGGCTGGCGCATCCCCGACTGCCAGGCCATCAACAGATCACCGAGAATTGTCCGCGCCGTGGACTGGTCCAGCGGACCGAGTAACAGGCTGTCGTCGCTGGCCACCAATGCGGTGGTCAGCGCCATGCCACTGGCACACGCCATCAGATGATTGACCCAGGGGCGTGTCAGTCGATGCCATTTGCGCGACTTGATCGAGCCGATACTGTTGGGGATCGTTGTGACAGACAACAACCCCCCATCAGCACGCTGATGCAAGCCGCTGAGCCAGCCCTCGATGTGCAGGCCCTGCAGTTCAAGACTGACGGGCAACGCGCTGCTGAGGGGAGTTGGCCACAGCGCCAGGAGCTGTTGGTGGCGTTGCAGCAAGTCAGGCAATGGCTCGATCAACTCCCGTTGCAGGCACTCACCGAATCCGGCCATGGGCAGCAGCCCGCTGTTCTGCAAGCGTTTCGCCTGGTCCTCCAGTGCCTGCCCGGAATTTCCCGGATCTGCCAGCGCCGCTTCGAGCAAACGGTCGCTGAGGCTGTAACGCTGCAACGCATCCAGGACAAAGGGCTCTTCATCGGCCAGCGGCACTTCCGCCGCCTCGAAGAAGACTTTCAGTCGCTGGCTGAAAAAATGCCGTACCGGATTGCGCAGGAAATCCTGCACCTGACCGAGACTCAGTGGTTCGTCCTGAACGTGGGGCCCGAGCACTTCGGCACTTGCCTGTTGCTCTGCCGCCTGATGAAGCACCTGCCATTCGCTGGCGTAGCTGAACGACTCATCCCCGTCGTGAAAGTAGCGAGCACTGAAGGGTTGCAATGGGTGTTCCCGGGTCATGGCTTCCAGCAGATCCTCTTCGCCTTGCAGCAATCGCCAACCGCTGGCCAAGTGATCACGCAACTGACCGATCAGCACCGACGCAGGCCGCTCGCTGTTATCGCGGATGCTGCGGCCCACCCAACTGATGTAGAGCTGGTCCCTTGCCGACAGCAAGGCTTCCAGTAGCAGGTAGCGGTCGTCTTCGCGCCGGGAGCGATCACCCGGGCGGTAATCACTGCCCATCAGATCGAAATCCAGTGGCGGCTGCGCGCGCGGATAATCGCCGTCATTCATGCCCAGCAGGCACACCAGTTTGAACGGGATGGCGCGCATGGGCATCAAGGTGCAGAAGTTGACCGCACCGGCCAGAAAACGCTGGGACAAACGGCCCTGATCCAGACCTGCAAGCCAGGCTTCACGGACCACGGTCAGCGGCAACTCATCCTGCAACCCGACGGATTCGCAGGTCTCGAGCCAGGTCTCGCGCAGCTCTTCGAGCTGGGCCAGCAAGTAGTCATCGTGTTCGTTACCGGCTAGGAAGAACAACTGCACCAAAGCCTGCAAGCGCAAGCCCCATTGCCCCGGCGATGCAGGCTGAGAGAGTTCGTGGTGAGCCACTTCCAGCGCGTCCAGCAACGCCACCAGCGGACCGATGAGCGCAGCGTCCAGACCACCGATCTCGTCGTAGGGTTCGATACCCGCATAAGCATCGGCGCCGCCAACGGCATAACCGAGCAGCATCCGTCGCAAGCCGAAACGCCAGCTGTTTTGCTCCAGTTCATCAGGCAGCCCGAGCCCGGCACGTTGTTCGGCATTCATGCCCCAGCGAATGCCGGCACCTTCGATCCAGCGGTGCAGCGTCGGCAGGTCACGCTCCTCGACGCCAAAACGAGCACGCAGTGCGGGGACGTCCAGCAGATCGAGAATCTCACTGACAGGGAATCGGCTGTCAGGCAGCTTGAGCAGGTGCTCCACAGCAATCAGTAATGGATCGCGACCACGCTGGCCCTGGTCAGCCAGGGTAAACGGAATGAAGCGCGGATCCTGGCGGTCAAGCTGACCAAACACGGCACGAATATGCGGTGCGTAGCTGTCGATGTCCGGAACCATCACGATGATGTCCCGGGGTCGCAGTGTCGGGTTGGCGCTGAAGCGTGCTAGCAGCTGATCGTGGAGGATCTCGACTTCTCGCTGGGCGCTATGGGCGATGTGAAAACGGATCGATTCGTCCTGCTCAAGATCAATAGCTGGCCAACGCTCCCGAGTCTCATTGAGGGGGCGCAACTCGAGGATGTCGTCCTGCAACTGGTTGAGCACGTTCAGCGGCTGACCGTCACTGAACAGGTCGATGCGCCCGTCGCGGAATGCCGAACGATAGCTGTTGGGATCGTCATAACTGTCGAGCAGGTTGATGTAGTCCCGCCCCTGCTTGCCCCAGGCAGCCAGCAGCGGGTGGGCATGCTGATGCAGGGTTTGCGGATCGATCACTACCGGCATGCCGCTCTTGCGGGCCTGACGCTTGTATTGATGCCGCAACAGGTCTTTATCGGCGACGATGTCTGCCCAATGGTGACGACACGGGTTGTGTACACACAGCAGGACCTGACTGAATCGTGCCAGTCCCGCCAGCGCTTCCAGAGCTTGAGCAGGCAGCGAAGAAATCCCGAAAACGATCACTCGCGAGGGTAATCCCTTGGGGGCGGCTTCGAGTTGGTTGATACGTTCGACAAATCGCTGATGGACACCGGCACGGCTTTGCGCCATGCCTTCTTCTCCCACATCCAGCAAGAGTGCGCGCCATAACTCTGCCTGCCAGCAATTGGCCGGGGTCAGGGGTTTGGCTTCGCCCCTGGCGCTTCTTGTTTGATGGCGACCTTCCGCCCAGTCTTCGAGCCAGTCGGCTCGGTACACCTGGTATTGGTCGAACAGATCCGCCAGACGCTCAGCCAGTTGATAGCGTTTGCGCAGATCGCTGTCGTGGGTCAGGAAACGCTGCAGCGGCTCGAAGTGCGGCTGATTGATCAACTGCGGCAGCAGGCGCATCAGACGCCAGGTCAGCGGGGCTTTATCAAGCAGGGACTTGACCGGGATTTCGTCGCGGCCAAGGACCATGCGATAGAGCTGCCACATGAAGCTGCCGGGCAACTGCACGTCGATGGCGGCAGCGATGCCGCAGCCTCCCATGTCGTCTTCTTCAGAATCTTCCGCCAGTGCCAGCTTCAGCCATTGGGCAATGCCATTGCTTTGCACCAACGCGATTTCATTCTCCAGGGGAGCCAGCGGGTA
This sequence comes from Pseudomonas sp. P1_F7, assembly GCF_056405655.1. Taxonomy (NCBI): domain Bacteria; kingdom Pseudomonadati; phylum Pseudomonadota; class Gammaproteobacteria; order Pseudomonadales; family Pseudomonadaceae; genus Pseudomonas; species Pseudomonas sp. P1_F7. The sequence continues at coordinate 378 of NZ_JBFUBR010000015.1, read as the reverse complement.
GCGCCGCATCCAGCTGACCACCAGGCTGCGCAACTCGTCCAGGCGGTTGCCGTGAACCACCATAAAACCAGCACTGAGGGACGTCGCATCCGGCATAAAGGCTTCCTTGGAAAATACAAACGCCAGGGGCGAACCTTAGCATTGTCGGGAGACGGTGACAGCGTGAACCTGCTCGCTGTTGCTGTACGAACTTTCCTGCGGACAAAAACAAAACCCCTACCTGCGTACGCAGATAGGGGTTTCGGAATTTAATCTTGACGATGACCTACTCTCACATGGGGAAACCCCACACTACCATCGGCGATGCATCGTTTCACTGCTGAGTTCGGGATGGGATCAGCGATGCATCGTTTCACTGCTGAGTTCGGGATGGGATCA